>NZ_BAAAPF010000129.1:0-18202 GCF_039531005.1 Streptomyces synnematoformans | reverse complement strand
CGACCCGGAGTCGGCGCTGCGGGCGGCGGCGCGTACGTACCGCGAGACGATCCGCGCCGCGGAGGCGGCGAAAGCCGCGGCCGCGGGCACGCCCGGCGAGGACGGCGCCGCGGCCGGCGGCGGCCCCGCGGTCACCGGGGGGTGAACTCCACCGGCAGCGTCCTGAGCCCCCGCATGATCAGCCCCCCGCGCCAGCGCAGCTCGCCCGGGTCCACGGCGAGGCGCAGATCCGGCAGCCGGGTCAGCAGCGTCGCCAGCGCCGTCTGCCCCTCCAGCCGGGCCAGCGGGGCGCCCAGGCAGTAGTGGATGCCGTGCCCGTAGCCCAGGTGCTTGTTGTCCCGGCGCGCCAGATCGAGGGCGCCGGGGCCGTCGAACCGGGCCGGGTCGCGGTCCGCCGCGGCGAGGACGACGAGGACCGGATCGCCCTCCGCGACGGCGGTCCCGCCGATCTCCAGCGCCTCGGTCGCGTACCGCCACGTGGCCATCTCCACGGGCCCGTCGAACCGCAGCAGCTCCTCCACGCCCGTCTCCAGCAGCCGGTGCTCGCCGCGCGCGAGGGCGCCCTGCAGCGCGGCCCGCTGCCCGGGGTGGCGCAACAGGGCGTGCGTGCCGTTGCCGATCAGGTTGATGGTCGTCTCGAAGCCCGCGAACAGCAGCACGAAGCACATCGCCACGACCTCCTCCTCGGTGAGCTGCTCACCGTGGTCGGAGGCGCGGATGAGGGCGGAGACCAGGTCGTCGCCGTCGCCCAGCCGCTTTTTGTGGATCAGCTGCGCGAGATAGCCGCGGATCTTCTTCACCGCGCGGGCGACGCCGCCGCGCGGCCCCGTGCCGTGGCGGATCATCATGCCCGCCCAGTCGCGCAGGTCGTCCTGGTCCTCGCGCGGGATGCCGAGCAGGTCGCAGATCGCGTAGATCGGCAGCGGGAACGCGAACTCGTGGATGAGGTCGGCGCTGCCGCGGCCGGCGAACCCGTCGATCAGGTGGTCCGTCAGCTCCTGCACCCGCGGGGCGAACGCGGCCACGCGCCGGGGCGTGAACGCCTTCGACACCAGGCGGCGCAGCCGCGTGTGGTCGGGCGGGTCGATGTTCAGCAGGTGGGTCATCAGCCCCGCGCTGCGCTCGCCCGGGATGCCGGTCTTGCTCTTCCCCCGGGCGCCGTCCGCGTGGTGCACCGGGTTCTTCGACAGCCGCGGGTCGGCGAGCGCCTGGCGGGCGTCGGCGTAGCGGGTAACGAGCCACGCCTCGACGCCGCTGGGCAGGGTCGTCCTGCGTACGGGCGCGTGCTCGCGCAGCCAGGCGTACGCGGGATAGGGGTCGGTGGCGAACTCCTGGCCGAACAGCTCGGGGACGGGCGCGTCGGGCACGCCCCGACCGTACCGGTGGGCGTCCGGCGGCCGGCCGGGGGCGTGGCATCGGGGTACGACCCGGTGCACTTCGGGCGTTCTTCATCGTTCTCTGCCGTTCTCCGTGATCTGCGCGTGACTATCAGGCGATCAACTTGTGATCGGGGGTACTTCGGTATTAAGTTCGGCCACTGGCTCGAACACTCAGGGAACGAAAGGCACTCGCATGCGCTCGGGTAACGGACGCCACCGACGTCCCCGCCAGGCCCCCGCGTTCGTCGTCGCCGCCGGCGCGACCGGGGCGGGCATCGCCCTGCCGCTGCTGGGCGCGAGCGGCGCGAGTGCCGCCGACGCCGGTACGTGGGACCGGGTCGCCGAGTGCGAGAGCGGCGGGCTGTGGAGCGCCGACGAGGGCAACGGGTACTACGGCGGCCTGCAGTTGACCATGGCCATGTGGCAGGAGTACGGCGGCGAGGAGTTCGCCTCGCAGCCCGACTTCGCCAGCCGGGCGCAGCAGATCACCGTCGCCGAGCGGATCCTCGCCGGCATGGGCGCGGACAAGGCGTGGCCGGAGTGCGCGGACGACGCCGGGCTGGCGGCCGACCGCGACCGGCCGGAGGTCGACCCCGGCGCCGACCTGCCGCTGCCGCCCACGCTCGCCCCCGACCCCGGGGCCACCGACGGCGCGGACGGCTCCCAGGACGCGGACCAGGACGACGACGAGGACCGGCGTGCGGACCGCGACGCCGACGGCGGCGACGCCCGCGGCGGCGAGGAGCGCACCGGGAGCGGCGGCAAGCACCGCGGCGCCCAGGACCCCGGCGAGCGCGACGGGGCGGCCGGCGAGGACTCCGAGCGCGCCGACGGCTCCGGCCGGCACCGCGCCCCGGACGCCTCCGCGAGCCCCGCGCCCACCCCGTCCGACGACCTGCCCTCGCACGACGCCCCCGAGCCCCCGCGCGAGGCCGTCGAGACCCCGGGCGCCTCCGGGGCGCCCGACGCGACGGAGGTGCCCGACCCGGGCCGGGAGTGGATCGCCCAGATCCCGGGCGACTCGGACGGCGACGGTGACCGCGGGTCCGGCAAGTCCGGCGGGTCCGGTGAGTCCGGCGGCGATGCCGGGGCGGGCGACGGCAATTATACCGTCCGACCGGGTGACACCCTCTCGGATATCGCCACGGAGCATTCGCTGGAGGGCGGCTGGTCCGAGTTGTACGACGGCAACAGGAAGTCGCTCGGCACCGACCCCGACACCATCCAGCCTGGTCAGGAACTCGAATTGCGCGGTAACTGACCGGCGGCGGGTAAAGTACGCACGGATTAGTCATATTTGACGTAATCGGCTGACCGGGCTAGCTGACGGACGGAAAACCGGGCGCGGCACTTTCCAAGGTCTTTGAATCGCACACCCCTATGTGCTTACCGTCACATCGCTCGCCAACGCGAGCCCCGGTGATCGCCTCACGCCGAATCCTGTCGGCGTTCACCCGGGCCACCTGTGCATGAAGCACCGCTGACAGGAGCGGGGGACCCACGGTAAGCGCCGCTCCGGTCCAACGAGAAGGCGGACCGGACGGCTTGGGGTCAAGCCGCACGCTCGACGTACGGCCGGGCACTCACAGCCCGCACCCGACAGCTCACCTCGCAGGCGTCGGTGAGAAAAGAGCATCATGCTTCTTCCTGCCGGAACGGGTAAGCACCGCCGCCCCGCCGCACAGGCACGCCTTGGCACCCAGTCCCGAATGGCCGTACTCGTGGGCGCCACCGGAACCGCCATCGGGCTGCCGGTACTGGGCGCGCAGAACGCGTCCGCGGCCCCGATCGATACGTGGGAACGGGTGGCCGCCTGCGAGTCCGGAGGAAACTGGGCGACGAATACCGGGAACGGCTATTTCGGCGGCGTCCAGTTCTCCCAGTCGAGCTGGGAGGCCGCCGGCGGCCGCGGCTACGCCCCGCGCGCCGACCTGGCGACGAAGGAGCAGCAGATCGCCGTCGCCGAGCGGCTGCTGGCCATGCAGGGCCCGGGCGCGTGGCCCAACTGCGGCCCGCGGGCGGGCCTGGCCGCCGGCACCCCGACGACCGGGCAGATCGTCCCGCCCGCCCCGGAGGAAGCCCCGCAGGAGGCGCCGCAGGACACCGGGGCCCGCGGCGCCGGCGAGGAGACGCAGCCGGAGTCCCGCACCGTCTTCCGCGGCTTCTACTACGAGGTCCGCGAGGGCGACACGCTCGACGACATCGCCCGCCGCCACGGCGTGGACAGCTGGCAGCAGCTGTACGAGGAGAACAAGTCGGTCGTCGGCGCGGACCCGGACCTGATCCGCCCGGGCCAGAAGCTGAAGGTGAGCTAGCCCGCGGTCGTCCCGGCCCGTCCGGTGCGCGGGCCGGGACGACCGCGCCGTACGGCACCCGCCCCCGGCGGCGCCGGTCCGGGCACGTGACGTACCGCATACCGGCCACCGCATACCGTCTCGTACCGCGGAATGCGGCCGGGTGCGGACCGGGGCGGGCACCCGGGGCGGCTAGGCTCAGGGCGGAACCCGTAGCGAATCGCTCCGAAGGAGACACCGTGCCGTCGATCGACGTCGTCGTAGCCCGCGAGATTCTCGACTCCCGCGGCAACCCCACGGTCGAGGTCGAGGTCGGCCTCGACGACGGCAGCACCGGCCGTGCTGCCGTCCCGTCCGGCGCCTCCACCGGCGCCTTCGAGGCCGTGGAGCTGAGGGACGGTGACAAAGGCCGCTACGGCGGGAAGGGCGTGGAGAAGGCCGTGCTCGCCGTCATCGAGCAGATCGGCCCCGAGCTGGTCGGCTACGACGCCACCGAGCAGCGGCTCATCGACCAGGCGATGTTCGACCTCGACGCCACCCCCGACAAGTCGTCCCTCGGCGCCAACGCCATCCTCGGGGTCTCGCTCGCCGTCGCGCACGCCGCCTCCGAGGCCTCCGACCTGCCGCTCTTCCGCTACCTCGGCGGCCCCAACGCGCACGTGCTGCCCGTGCCGATGATGAACATCCTCAACGGCGGCAGCCACGCCGACTCCAACGTCGACATCCAGGAGTTCATGATCGCGCCCATCGGCGCCGAGTCGTTCTCCGAGGCCGTGCGCTGCGGCGCGGAGGTCTACCAGCAGCTCAAGGCCGTCCTCAAGGAGCGCGGCCTGTCCACCGGCCTCGGCGACGAGGGCGGCTTCGCGCCGAACCTCGACTCCAACCGGGCCGCGCTGGACCTGATCATCGAGGCGATCCAGAAGGCCGGCTACACCGCGGGCCAGGACGTCGCCCTCGCGCTCGACGTCGCCGCCTCGGAGTTCTACAAGGACGGCGTGTACGTCTTCGAGGGCAAGGAGCGCTCCGCCGCCGAGATGACCGAGTACTACGAGCAGCTCGTCTCGGACTACCCGCTGGTCTCCCTGGAGGACCCGCTGTTCGAGGACGACTGGGCCGGCTGGACCGTGCTGACCGAGCGGCTCGGCGGCAAGGTCCAGATCGTCGGCGACGACCTCTTCGTCACCAACCCCGAGCGGCTGCAGCGCGGCATCGACGAGAACGCGGCGAACGCGCTGCTGGTCAAGGTCAACCAGATCGGCTCGCTCACCGAGACCCTCGACGCCGTCGAGCTGGCCCAGCGCAACGGCTTCAAGTGCATGATGTCCCACCGCTCCGGCGAGACCGAGGACGTCACCATCGCCGACCTGGTCGTCGCCGTGAACTGCGGCCAGATCAAGTCCGGCGCCCCCGCCCGCTCCGAGCGGGTGGCGAAGTACAACCAGCTGCTGCGCATCGAGGAGATCCTCGACGACGCCGCCGAGTACGCCGGCCGCAGCGCCTTCCCGCGCTACAAGAACGGCTGAGCCGCCCGGCCCGTACGACATCGGCGCCGGCACCCGCCCGGCCCCGGCCGCACCGCGTAGGGTGCGACCGGGGCCGCCGACCGGCCACCGCATGCCGCCCGGGCGCCGGGCGCCCGCCCGGGGAGGAGGACGCGACACACATGGCCAGGGAGCGCTTCTCCACCACCACCCGGCTGAAGCTGCTCGGCGAGCAGGCCGTCAGCCGGGTCTCCGAGCGCGTCTACCGGGCCCGCCCGCCGCGCCGCAGCCGGCTGACCGGGCGCGCCGCGGTGCTCGCGCTCGTCGTCTGCTCGCTGGTGGTGGCCCTCGCGTACCCGCTGCGGCAGTACATCGCGCAGCGCGCCGAGATCGCCGAGCTGGAGCGGGACAAGCGGGACGCCCAGCAGCGGGTGGAGGAGCTGCGGGACGAGAAGGCGCGCTGGGAGGACCCGGAGTACGTGCGCCGGCAGGCCCGCGAGCACCTGCACTACGTCCTGCCCGGCGAGACCGGCTACCTGATGCGCGACGGCTCGGGCTCGGCCCGCTCCGGCGCGGCGGGGGAGGCGGCGGACCGGCCGTGGTACGAGAACCTGTGGGACGGTCTGGACGCCGCGGACGGCAGACGCTGAGCACGCGCGGCCTGGCGCCCGCGAGCAACCCGCACGCCCGCCACCCGAAGGCGGTCCGTACGCGGTCGTGGTCCGCACGCCCGCCGTCCGAACGAGGAGAGATGGACAAGCCCCCGCCGCCCACCGAGCACACCCCCGCCACCGCCGCGGACGCCGCCGCCGTGGCCGGGCAGCTGGGCCGCGCCCCGCGCGGCCTGCGCGCCGTGGCGCACCGCTGCCCGTGCGGCAACCCCGACGTCGTGGAGACCGCCCCGCGGCTGCCGGACGGCACCCCCTTCCCGACGCTGTACTACCTGACGTGCCCGCGCGCGAACTCCGCGATCGGCACCCTGGAGGCGGACGGAGTGATGAAGGAGATGACGGCCCGGCTGGCGGCGGACCCGGAGCTGGCGGCGGCGTACCGCGCGGCACACGAGGACTACCTCGCCCGCCGCGACGCGATCGCCGAGCTGACCGGCTTCCCGAGCGCGGGCGGGATGCCCGACCGGGTGAAGTGCCTGCACGTGCTCGTCGCGCACGCGCTGGCGGCGGGGCCGGGGGTGAACCCGCTGGGGGACGAGGCGCTGGCGATGCTGCCGGAGTGGTGGGCGAAGGGCCCGTGCGTGGCACGGGAGACGACTGGGGAGGACGAGGCATGACCCGGGTAGCGGCCGTCGACTGCGGCACGAACTCCATCCGCCTGCTGGTGGCGGACGTCGACACAGTGGGGGGTGGGCTGAAGGACCTGGACCGCCGGATGGAGATCGTCCGGCTGGGCCAGGGCGTGGACCGTACGGGCCGGCTGGCGCCCGAGGCATTGGAGCGCACCTTCGCCGCGTGCCGCCGGTACGCGCAGATCATCGACCGGCTGGGCGCGGTCCGCACCCGGTTCGTCGCCACGTCCGCCTCCCGGGACGCGGAGAACCGCGCGGACTTCGTACGCGGCGTGGAGGACATCCTCGGCGTCCGGCCCGAGGTCATCAGCGGCGACGAGGAGGCCGAGCTGTCCTTCACCGGCGCGACGGGGGAGTTGGCGGGCCGCGTACCCGGCCCGTACCTGGTCGTCGACATCGGCGGCGGCTCGACGGAGTTCGTCGCCGGCACCGACCGCGTCGCGGCGGCCCGCTCCGTGGACATCGGCTGCGTCCGCCTCACCGAGCGCCACCACTTCGCCGACCCCCCGACGCCGCAGCAGATCGCGGCGGCCAACGCCGACATCGCCGCCGCCCTCGACACGGCGGAGGCGACGGTCCCGCTCCGCGAGACGGCCACCCTGGTCGGCCTCGCCGGCTCGGTCACCACGGTCGCGGCGATCGCCCTGGGCCTCCCCGCGTACGACTCGGCGGCCCTGCACCACGCCCGCATCCCGGTCGAGCAGGTCCGCGAGGTGACGAAGCACCTGCTCACGGCGGACCACGCGGAACGCGCCGCGATCCCGGTGATGCACCCGGGCCGGGTCGACGTGATCGGCGCGGGGGCGCTGGTGCTGCTGGCGGTGATGGAGCGCACGGGCGCCCGCGAGGTGGTCGTCAGCGAACATGACATCCTCGACGGCCTGGCCTTCGCCTGCGCGGCGGCCGACGGTCGCTGACCGGAGGCACCCCGGGTTTCATGCGGGCGGTCGGCTCCGGGCGGTGAGCGTGGTGGCGTTGACCTTGAATTCCGCCCACACCACCTTGCCGGAACCGGTGCGGCCGGAGACGCCCCAGCCGTCGGCGAGGGCCGCGACGACGAGCAGGCCGCGCCCGTGGTCGTCGTTGCGGGTGGGTGCGCACACCCGGGGAGCGCTGTCGCTGGCATCGTGCACCTCGATGCGTACGACGTTGTCGTGGGTGGCGACCCGTACGAGGAAGTCTCGGCCGCGCGGCCCGTACCGCAGGGCATTGGTCGCGAGTTCGGAGACGCACAGCCGGATGTCGGCGGCGAGTCCGTCGTCGGTGATGGCGGCGAGCAGATTCGCGACGAAGGAGCGTGCGCGCGCTACCGAGGTCGCCCTGCGGACGAACTGCTGCTTGTGTACGCGCGCTCTGCCTTGGTCTTCGCTGGTGGTCATGGTCACTCCTTCGCGAGTTCTGCCCACAGGCCGTGGCCGTTGGTGGTGGTCCCAAACAGCCCGGCGGTAAGGGCGCGGATGATGCGTCGGCCGGGTCCGTGGACATGCTTGAGCGATAGCTCGCACGAACCGGTGACGGTGATCCGTACGCGGGTGTCCGCGGTCGAGAGAGTGATCTCGATGGCCTCGGGCGAGCAGGCGAGGACAACGAGGAACATCTCGTGTGCGACCTGTGGCGCGTTGGCATGCCGGACACGTTCGCGGGTCCAGCACCGCATCGCGTAGGTCTCCTCGGGCAGCCCCTTGAAGGTGCGTTGCCACGACTGTCCCGATCGGCCCGCGTCGGCCATGGGGCTCCTCCGCCACTTTCCGTGCACGGATAACTATTTTCTGTGTACAGATTGGCGGGCGGGGTTGACGGTAGTCAAGTCGGTGACGGCAATATGTGTGCACAGAAATGAAACGATCACTTCCCGGGGAGGTGGCACGGTGGCGGGTCGGCAGGATCGGGCCGAATACGTGCGCATCGCACGCGAACTGCGCGCACGGATCACGGCCGGCGACCACGCGCCCGGCTCACGGCTGCCCACCCTGCCCGAGCTGGCGGCCACCCACGGTGTGTCGGAGACCACCATCCGGCAGGCGCTTGCGATACTGCGCGGTGAGGGCCTGATCGAGACACGGGCGCGCGCCGGCACGCGCGTGCGGGCCCGTCCGCCGGTGCACCGGTTGCCGGCAGACCGGTACCGGATCAGGAGCGGTCCCGGTCCGGCAACGCCCTACACGCGCGACCAGGGAATCGGGTGGTCCGAGTACCGGCTCGACAAGCGCTTCGAGCTGACGGAAGCAGACGACGAACTCGCCGCGCTGTTCGAGGGCGCGGTCGGCGAGCAGCTTCTCGCACGGCACTTCGTGTTCCACGACAGCGACGTGCCTACGCAGATGAGCACCAGCTACGTGCGTTGGTCAGACGTGGCGGACACGCCCGTCGCCGATCCGATCAACGAGCCGTGGCCAGGCGGCACACGAGCGCAGCTGGCAAGCATCGGCGTTCGCGTCACGAGGGTGACCGAGTCCCTGACGGGTGGGATGCCTTCCCCGGACGAGGCCGAGACGCTGCGCCTCGGTGCCGGCGTGCCCGTCCTGCGGATCGTCCGCCGGCACATCGCGACCGGCGGGCGGGTGGTCGAGGTGGCGCGCCCGATCGTGCGGCGAGCCGACACCACGGTCGTCGAGTACGAGGTCGACCTTGACGACGGCGTCTGAGGCGCGACAGCGCCCACCTGGGGACCGAGCGCAGCTGTCCCAGGCGTGCGACCGGCGGCGGCAGTGCCCGGCGTCGGCCTGCCCGGGAGCGTCCGCTGATACAGGCGGCCCTCCCCGACTCGGCGAAAGCGGAGGGTGAGAGCGCGTGATCTCGGCGCAGGCGTGGGCCGACGCCCAACGGCTCTGGGACTTCCAGCAGATGGGCCACGAGCCGCGTCCGTGCTCCGTTGCGATCGGACTCGGCAGTCATGACCTGGGAGTCGCGGACACCACCGCCGACCTCTACCACCGCGGCATGATGCCGCTGATCGTCTTCACCGGGGCGACCAGCCCCACCACACGCGCCCGCATGCCGCGCGGCGAGGCCGCGCACTACCGCGAGCGGGCGGTGGAGCTGGGGGTTCCGGACGGTGCGATCCTCGTCGAGCCGCGGGCCCGGAACACCGGCGAGAACATCCGCTTCTCCCGCACCCTGCTCGCGGAGCGGCGCGTCCCCGTGTCGTCCGTCCTGCTGGTCAGCAAGCCCTACGAGGAGCGGCGTGCCTACGCGACCGCTCGCAGGCTGTGGCCCGAAGCCGAGTGGGTCAGCGCGTCCACGCCGATGACTCTGACCGGATACGCCGACTCCGTCGGGGACGCGCGCCTGGTGTTCGACATGCTGACCGGGGCGCACCAGCGGCTCATGGTCTACCCACGGCTGGGATTCATGATCGAACAGCACATCCCCAACGACGTGACCGCAGCCTACGAGCGCCTGCGCGATGCCGGGTTCACGAGCCGCCTCGTGCCGGACGCCACGGAACGAACTTCGTGAAGTTATTCACATGCTTCGGGCGCGGATTCGGCCGCTGTGCTCGAATCCTGGACCCCCACGCCCCGCGCGAGGCGTGACAGACGCTTTGCGTCAGAGTGACATCTGTGGGTCGGGACACCGAATCCGCAGCTCAGCGGGGTGCGGCCGGGAGGCGGCCGCTGTGGCGCGGCGGGGGCGGAAGGTGTGGCGGCGCAGTGTAGCACCACCGGGGGTGGAGCTTGTGAACCCCCTCACGAGCATGCCTCCCGCCCCGGGGGGATACTCGGAAACATGAGCACTACGGAGCGTCCCAGGATCCTCGTAGTAGGCGGCGGTTACGTCGGCCTTTACGCGGCGCGCCGCATCCTGAAGAAGATGCGGTACGGGGAGGCGTCGGTCACCGTCGTCGACCCGCGCTCGTACATGACGTACCAGCCCTTCCTTCCCGAGGCGGCAGCCGGCAGCATCTCCCCCCGGCACGTCGTGGTCCCCCTGCGCCAGGTTCTCCCCGGCGCCGAGGTGCTCACCGGCCGGGTCACGTCCATCGACCAGGACCGCAAGGTCGCGGTCGTCGCGCCCATCGTCGGCGGGCCCTACGAGGTCCCGTTCGACTACCTGATCGTCGCCCTCGGCGCCGTCTCCCGGACCTTCCCGATCCCCGGCCTCGCCGAGAACGGCATCGGCATGAAGGGCGTGGAGGAGGCCATCGGGCTGCGCAACCACGTGCTGGAGCAGCTCGACAAGGCGGAGTCCACCAACGACGCCGACGACCGGCGCCGGGCCCTCACCTTCGTCTTCGTCGGCGGCGGCTTCGCCGGCGCCGAGACGATCGGCGAGATCGAGGACCTGGCGCGCGACGCCGCCAGGTACTACCCCTCGATCAAGCGCGAGGACATGCGCTTCGTCCTCGTCGACGCCGCCGACAGGATCCTCCCGGAGGTCGGCCCGGCGCTCGGCACCTGGGGGCTGAAGCACCTGCAGCAGCGCGGCATCGAGGTCTACCTCGACACCTCCCTGAACTCGTGCGTCGACGGCCACGTCGTGCTCAAGAACGGCCTGGAGGTCGACTCCAACACCGTCGTCTGGACCGCCGGCGTCAAGCCGCACCCGGTGCTGAAGGAGTACGGCCTGCCGCTCGGCCCCAAGGGGCACGTCGACACCGCCGCCACCCTCCAGGTCCAGGGCAGCGACTACATCTGGGCCGCGGGCGACAACGCCCAGATCCCGGACCTCGCCGCCCGCGCCGCCGGCGTGGAGAACGCCTGGTGCCCGCCGAACGCCCAGCACGCCCTGCGGCAGGCCAAGCTCCTCGGCGACAACGTCGTGGCGGAGCTGCGCGGCTTCCCGCAGCGCGAGTATCGGCACAAGAACAAGGGCGCCGTCGCCGGCCTCGGCCTGCACAAGGGCGTGGCGATGGTCAACCTGCTCGGCCGGTCCCTGAAGTTCAAGGGCCGCCTCGCCTGGTACATGCACCGCGGCTACCACGGCCTCGCCGTACCGACCTGGAACCGCAAGATACGGGTCTTCATGGACTGGACGCTCGGCGTCTTCCTCAAGCGCGAGGTCGTCTCGCTCGGCGCCATGGAGTCGCCGCGCGACGAGTTCTACGAGGCCGCCGCGCCGGTCACCGCCGCCGCGCGGGCGCAGCACGACCGGTCCGTACGCGACGGCGAGGCGACGCGGGAGCGGCAGCGGGCCCGCGGCGCCGCCGGCCTCCCGCCCGCCGAGGACACCCGCGACGAGCACGGCCGCGACGAGCGGAACCACGACGAGCGGAACCGCGAGACGGCCCGGGCCTCCTGACGCCCTCCGGCCCGCGGCGCACCGCCCCGTCAGGCGCCCCCCGGTCCGCCGGGACGGGCGCCTGACTGCTCTTTTCGGCTGGTACCGGCGCGCAACGGGACTTCCCGGGGTGGGCATTGGTGTTTACGTGTAGTCCAGCAACGGCGGACACACGTCGACCACCTGCCCGTTTCACGGAGGTACCGATGCCCGACGACGCCGCGCCCCGGCTCGCCGCCCTCGCGGAGGAGCTGCTCGGCGGCCCTCTGCCGATCCGTATCCGCGCCTGGGACCACTCGGAAGCCGGTCCCGAGGGCGCCCCCGTCCTCGTCGTACGCCACCGCCGAGCGCTCCGCCGCATCCTGTGGCGCCCCGGAGAACTCGGCCTCGCCCGCGCCTGGGTCGCCGGCGAACTCGACGTCGAGGGCGACCTCTACGCCGCGCTCGACAGCCTCGCAGGCCTGTTCTGGGAACGCGGCCCCGACGCCCCACGACCACGCCCGTCCCGCCTCGCCTCCCTCGCCCGCGGCGCGCTCGCCCTCGCCCGGCCGCTGCCGCCGCCCCCGCCGCCGCCCGAGGAGGTCCGCCGGCATCGGACCCGCGGCGCCCTGCACACCCTGCGCCGCGACAGGGCCGCCGTCAGCCACCACTACGACGTCGGCAACGACTTCTACTCCCTCGTCCTCGGCCCCTCCATGGTCTACTCGTGCGCCTACTGGGAGGACGGCGCCACCCTGGAGGAGGCCCAGGAGGCCAAGCTGGACCTCGTCTGCCGCAAGCTCGGCCTCCGGGAAGGCGACCGGCTCCTCGACGTCGGCTGCGGCTGGGGCTCGATGGTGCTGCACGCGGCGCGCGAGTACGGCGTACGCGCCGTCGGCATCACGCTCTCCGCCGAGCAGGCCGCGTACGCGCGCAAACGGGTCGCCGACGCCGGGCTCGGCGACCGCATCGAGATCCGCGTGCAGGACTACCGCGAGACCGCCGACGGCCCGTACGACGCGATCTCCTCCATCGGCATGGCCGAACACGTCGGCTCCCAGCGCTACGGCGAGTACGCCCGCGTCCTCCACCGGCTCCTCCGCCCCGGCGGCCGGCTGCTCAACCACCAGATCGCCCGCCGCCCGGTCGCCGACGAAGAGAACTACGCCATCGACGAGTTCATCGACGCCTTCGTCTTCCCCGACGGCGAACTGTCGCCCGTCGGCACGACCGTGGACCAGCTGGAACGCGCGGGCTTCGAGGTGCGCGACACCCAGGCGCTGCGCGAGCACTACGCGCTGACGCTGCGCCGCTGGGTGGCGAACCTGGAGGCCCGCTGGGCGCGGGCGGTGGCGCTGACCTCGCCGGGGCGGGCGCGGGTCTGGCGGCTGTACATGGCGGCCTCGGCGCTGTCCTTCGAGCGCAACCGGATCGGCGTGAACCAGGTGCTGGCCGTGCGCACCCCCGGTTCTGGGGACTCCGGGCTGCCGCTGCGGCAGCCGGGGTGGCGGTGAGCGGGCGCCGCCCGCGGAGCGCGGCCCGCGGCGCGTGACTCCGGAAACGGTACGAGGGTGTCACGCCCGCGCAGCACGGGGTTAACACGGGTCGGGCACCTTGGAGGACATCGGAAAGGACGACCCACCGATACCCGAGTACGGCGCCAGTGACCTCCGGAGCGGCTCCCGGACCTCCTGGTCGCCGGACGCAGGGCACGGACCTGAGCCGGCCCGCGCGTCCCCCGCGGGGACCGCCGTCGTCCCGCCCCTGGTGCGTGCACCGGGGTGCGGCGGTCCCCGCGCACACTCTTGTGTGCGCGTGCACCCGCGCACACCGGGCGCCGGCGTGCGCGGCCCCGGGTGCGGGCGGACCGGCCGGGATCAGGCCCTGTGCGCGCCCCTCGCCAGGTACGCCAGCAGGTCCGTCCGCGACACCACGCCCGTCGGCTTCCCCTCCACCAGCACCACCGCCGCGTCCGCGCCCTCCAGCACCGCCACCAGGTCCGCCACCGGCTCGCCCGAGCCCACCTGCGGCAGCGGCGGGCACATGTGCTGCTCCAACGGGTGGTCCAGCTCCGCCTTGCGGGTGAACAGCGCGTCCAGCAGCTCGCGCTCCACGATCGAGCCGACGACCTCCGCCGCCATCACGTCCGGGTGTCCCGCGCCCGGCTTGACGACCGGCATCTGCGAGACCCCGTACTCGCGCAGCACCTCGACCGCCTCGCCCACCGTCTCCTCCGGGTGCATGTGCACCAGCGACGGCATGCTGCCCTCCTTGTCGCGCAGCACGTCCGCGACGCTCGCGGCGCCGGCCTCCTCCAGGAAGCCGTAGTCCGCCATCCAGTCGTCGTTGAAGATCTTCGACAGGTAGCCGCGGCCGCTGTCCGGCAGCAGCACGACGACGACGCCGTTCTCGTCCAGCCGCGCCGCCACCCGCAGCGCGGCCACGACCGCCATCCCGCAGGAGCCGCCGACGAGCAGCCCCTCCTCGCGGGCCAGCCGCCGGGTCATGCGGAAGGAGTCCTTGTCGGAGACGGCGACGATCTCGTCCGCCACCCCGCGGTCGTACGCGTCCGGCCAGAAGTCCTCGCCGACGCCCTCGACCAGGTACGGGCGGCCGGAGCCGCCGGAGTACACCGACCCCTCCGGGTCGGCGCCGACGATCTGCACGGCGCCGTCGGAGACCTCCTTGAGGTACCGGCCGGTGCCGGAGATGGTGCCGCCGGTGCCGATGCCGGTGACGAAGTGGGTGATGCGGCCGTCGGTCTGCGTCCACAGCTCGGGGCCGGTGGAGTGGTAGTGGGACGCCGGGTTGTCGGGGTTGCTGTACTGGTCGGGCTTCCAGGCGCCCGGGGTCTCGCGGACGAGGCGGTCGGAGACGTTGTAGTACGAGTCGGGGTGCTCGGGGTCGACGGCGGTCGGGCAGACGACGACCTCGGCGCCGTACGCGCGCAGCACGTTGATCTTGTCGGTGGACACCTTGTCCGGGCAGACGAAGATGCACTTGTAGCCCTTCTGCTGGGCCACCATCGCCAGCCCCACGCCGGTGTTGCCGGACGTGGGCTCGACGATCGTGCCGCCGGGGCGCAGCGCGCCCGAGCGCTCGGCCGCCTCGATCATGCGCAGCGCGATGCGGTCCTTCACCGAGCCGCCGGGGTTGAAGTACTCCACCTTCGCCAGCACCGTCGCCCGGATGCCCTGGGTCACCCGGCCCAGCCTGACCAGGGGCGTGTTGCCCACCAGGTCGGTGATCGACTCGTGATACTGCACCGCTCACTCCAGGGTCCGTGGCTTTCGGGGCGAGCCAAGCCTAAGGGTCTCCGGCGGGTGATTGAGGCGGGCACCCGGCCGGGCACCACAGTGTTAGCACGCGCGTAGACCGCCGTGGGCGGCGGGTGCCCGCGCGCCGCCGGGGTCCGGGGCGGGAGTCGGCGTAGGACGGACGGAGACACCGCGGGGACAGGGACACTGGCAGGGACACGAGCACGGGCACGGACAGGGGCACGGACAGGGGCACGGACAGGGGCACGGACAGGGATAGGGACAGGGGCGGGGACACGGGCAGGGACAGGTGCGGGGGACACGCGGCGGCGGGCGGTACGGACCCGCCGCGCGGCACACGACGGGCACACGGCGCGGCACACGGGGCCGGTCCGGAACGGAGAGGCGATGTCGATGACCAGGGCGAGGGCGGCGCGCCGGATCGCCGCGGCGGCGGCGTACGGGGGCGGGGGCATCGGCCTTCTCGGCGGCGCCACGCTGGGCGTGCTGGTCGCGGAGGTGCACCTGGCGCGGCGCCGGGTGGGCGTCAGTGACGAGGAGCCGCCGCGGGCCGACGGGCGGTACGGCGCGGCCTTCGGCCGCCGGCGCGGGGCGCGGCCGGTGCTGCTGGCATTCCTCGGCGACTCCACCGCCGCCGGCCAGGGCGTCTACCGGCCCCGGCAGACGCCCGGGGCCCTGCTGGCCTCCGGCCTCGCGGCCGTCGCGGAGCGGCCCGTGGACCTGCGGAACGTGGCGCAGTCCGGGGCGCAGTCCGACGACCTGGACCGGCAGGTGACGCTGCTGCTGGACGAGGAGGGGCTGCGGCCGGACGTCGCCGTGATCATGATCGGCGCCAACGACGTCACCCACCGGGTGCCGCCGGCGGCGTCGGTGCGCTGCCTGTCCGACGCCGTCGCGCGGCTGCGCGAGGCCGGCACCGAGGTCGTCGTCGGCACCTGCCCCGACCTGGGCACGATCGAGCCGGTGCAGCAGCCGCTGCGCTGGCTGGCCCGCCGGATGAGCCGGCAGCTCGCCGCGGCGCAGACCATCGCGGTGCTCGACCGCGGCGGGCGCACGGTGTCGCTCGGCTCGCTGCTGGGGCCGGAGTTCGAGGCCAACCCGCGCGAGCTGTTCGGCCCGGACAACTACCACCCCTCGGCGGAGGGGTACGCGACCGCCGCGATGGCGGTGCTGCCCACGCTCAGCGCGGCGCTGGGGCTGTGGCCGGCGGAGGAGGAGCGGCCGGACGTCCGCCGGGACGAGGGCTACCTGCCGGTGGCCAAGGCCGCGGCGCAGGCCGCGGGGCAGGGCGGCACCGAGGTCGCACCGGCCGGGCCGACGGGCGGCCGCGGGCCGTGGGCGCTGCTGAAGCACCGGCGCAGGCGGCGGGTGGCGGCGGAGTCGGAGGCGAACTCGGACGGTTCGGACGGCTCGGGTGGCACGGGCGGTTCGGCGGGTACGGCCGGTTCGGAGTCGGCGAAGCCGGCGGTGGGGGAGCGGGGGTAGACGCGGTCAGCGCCGGGCGGCACCGCGTTGTCACCGGAGCCGCATACCCTGGGGTGGGTGTGCGGGGGCACGGGCACCCTCAGTCGAGGAACAGCCCGCGCTCCGCCGCCCGCGCGTCGAACTCCTCCAGCCGCGCCTGCGCCTCCGGCAGCGCGTCGCACATCGCCTCCAGCAGCACCCGCCCCAGCAGCATCGGGCCGCACGCCGTGTCGAACGACAGCCCCGTGCCCACCGCCGCCGGCAGCAGGACGTCGCTGTCCTGCGCGACCGGCGTGAACGAGCTGTCCGCCACCGTGACCACCGTCAGCCCCGTGGACCGCGCCGTGCGCAGCGCGGCCGCCAGCTCGCGCGGGTGGCGCGGCAGCGCGAAGCACAGCAGCGCCGTGGCGCCGGCGCGGGCGGCGGCGTCGACGCGGTCGTCGAGCATCGAGCCCGCCTCGTCCAGGACCCGGACGTCGGGGTGCACCTTCGCCGCGAAGTACGCGAAGCCGCGCGCCTGCGCCGCCGCGGCGCGCAGGCCGAGCACGGGCAGCGGCCGGGAGGCGGCGAGCAGCCGGCCGGCGTCCTCGACCGGGGCGGGGTCGGCGAGGAGCGCGGCGAGGTTGCGCAGGTTCTCGATCTCGGCGTGGACGGCCTGCTGGTACTCGTTCCGGTCCGCGCGCCCGGTCGGCTCGCCGAGCCCCGCCTCGCGCAGCGCGCGGCGCAGCGCCGGGTAGCCGTCGAAGCCGAGGGCGACGGCGAAGCGGGTGACGGACGGCTGGCTCACCCCGGCCAGCTCCGCCAGCTCCACGCTGGACAGGAACGGCGCGTCGGCGGCCCGGCGCACCATGCAGTGCGCGATACGGCGCTGGGTCGGCGTCAGCCGGCGCCCCTCGAAGAGCTTCTGCAGCCGGGCGCCCGCGTCGGCGGAGACCATCCCACCTCCGGATCCTGATGTGCTATTCACTGCACGACGACTCTGCATGACCGTATGCACGACGGCAAGGGCGCACCGGATCGAATTGGGGGGTTAGCACCACTGCACGGCTGTGCGCGGGCTCCGTACCGTACGGGGTATGAGTGCGCGGGACCCGGAGATCAAGAAAGAACTCGACGCCACCCTGCAGACCCGCAGGGACCTCGGCCCCGAGTACGAGGAGGAGCTGATCGAGGGCTTCCTCGACAAGGTGCAGCAGCGCATGGACGGGACGTTCGACACCCGGCTCCGCCGGCAGCTGGCCGAGCAGCAGATGCAGGTCGTACGGGGTACGCAGCCGGGCCCCGGCGCGTCGGACGGCACGTTCGGCGAGCGCTTCGGCTTCGCCGCGGTGTCGATGGTGCTGGCGATCCCGCTGTCGGCGATCGGCGTGGTGAACGAGGGGCTGCCCGGGCTGCTGGTGAGCTGGGGCGGCATCGTCGGCGTGAACGCCGTGCACGCTGCGGGGCTCTTCCGCCGCCGCCGCGCGGAGAAGAACCGGTCCGACTGGGACTAGCCGCAACCGGGTGCGCGGGACGGCGACCGCCGCCCGTGCTGTCGGCATGCGCTCTTCCGGGTGGCGCCGTTGACCGGGGCGGTGGGCGACCGTAGCGTACGGTCTGAAATTTTCGGCACTGCATTCGAAATATTTCGATCTCACGCCCCGGGAGCCGCTGATGCCCCAGTCCGCGTCCGTACGCAGCCGTGACCGCCGCCCCGCCAGGCACCATCCCCTCCTCGTCGCCGCGCTCGTCATGGCCCTCGTCGCGGCCGTGGCCGTGGCGGCCCACGCGCTGCGCGACCTCACCCGGGCCGCCGCGGGCACCG
>NZ_BAAAPF010000128.1:0-18262 GCF_039531005.1 Streptomyces synnematoformans | reverse complement strand
CGGGCGCTGGCGCGCCGGGGCTCGGCGGGGTGGGCGTCGGTGGTGTGGGCGCGCCGCCCGGCGGCCGCGCGCTGGGCGGCGGCGGGGTGGGCGGTGGCGGGACTCCGTCCGGAGCTCTCTCCGGCCCCGCCGGAGGCGTTCTGGCGTTGCTGGACCTTGCCATGCCGCGTGATATCGATCACGCACTGCACGACACCCCCGGCGTCCGGTTCGTCGACATCGAGACCCTCGCCGGCGCCTCCGCCGACGCCCCCATGGCCGCCGACGTGGACCAGGTGCGGGCCATCGTGGCCGAGGAGGTCGAGGTCTTCGGCGCCGCGCAGCGGGCCGCCAGCATCACGCCCACCGTGGTCGCGCTGCGGACGATGGCCCAGGACGTCGTGGCGGGCGAGATCGCCCGTTTGGAGGGTAGGCTGCCGGGGCTCGACGAACGTCAGCGGGCCGAGGTGGCGCAGACCGTGCGCCGCGTCGTGGACAAGCTGCTGCACGCGCCGACCGTACGGGTCAAGGAGCTGGCCGCCACCCCGGGGGGAGCCGGGTACGCGGACGCGCTGCGGGAGCTCTTCGACCTCGACCCGGCCACCGTCGACGCCGTCAGCCGCGCGGACACCGGCCGCGCCGCGGCCAGCGCACGCAGTGAACGGGAGCCGTCATGACCGCAGCCAAGCCGACGCCGGCGACACCGGCGAGCGCGGCGCAGGCGCGGGCGCAGGAAGCGCCGCGCTTCCGGCGCCCGCTGCGCCTCGGCACGCGGCGCAGCAAGCTCGCGCTCGCGCAGTCCGAGCGGGTTGCCGAATCGGTACGCCGCCTCACCGGCCGCTCCGTCGAGCTGGTCGAGATCACCACGTACGGGGACGTGTCCCGGCAGCACCTGTCCGAGATCGGTGGCCAGGGCGTCTTCGTCGCCGCGCTCCGCGAGGCCGTCGGGCTCGGCGAGGTGGACCTCGCGGTGCACTCGATGAAGGACCTGCCGACCGCGCAGCCCGACGAACTGGTGATCGCCGCCGTCCCGCCCCGCGAGGACCCGCGCGACGTGCTCGTCGCCCGCGACGGCCGCAGCTTCGAGCAGCTGCTCGCCGCCGGCGGCCGGCCCCGTGTCGGCACCGGCTCGGCGCGCCGCGCCTGCCAGCTGCACGCCTGGGCCCGCTCCCTGGGCGGCGCGATAGAGACCGTCCCGGTCCGCGGGAACGTCGACACCCGCATCGGGTACGTACACGAGGGCCGGCTCGACGCCGTCGCGCTCGCCGCCGCGGGGCTCAGCCGCCTCGGCCGGCTCGGCGAGGCCACCGAGCTGATCCCCCTCGACGCAGTCTTGCCCGCCCCCGGCCAGGGGGCCCTGGCGGTCGAGTGCGCCTCGTCGAGCGCGCACCTGGCCGCCCAGCTCGCGCAGCTCGACGACCCGCAGACGCGGGTCGCCGTGACCGCCGAGCGGACGCTGCTCGCCGCCCTGGAGGCCGGCTGCAGCGCGCCCGTGGGTGCGTTCGCCGACCTGCACGCGGAGGGTCCCTCCGGGGCCGACGAGGGCACAGCGTCCACTGCCACCGAGATGCGCCTGCGCGGCGTCGTCGGCACCCCCGACGGCACCGCGCTGGTGCAGCTGTCCGCCACCGGCCCCGTGCCGGCGTCGCCCGACGACGCCGTGGCGCTCGGAAGCGAGCTCGCCGAAGAGCTGCTCGCCAAGGGTGCGGCCGGTCTGATGGGGGAGCGAGCACTTTGAGCCCCACGCCTTCGACCCGTAAGGCCAGCGCGTCGGCGCGTACCGCAGCGACCGGCGCGGCCCGCCCACCCGGCCCCGCCGCCCGCGGGCACGTCACCTTCCTCGGCGCGGGACCCGGCGATCCGGGACTGCTGACGCTGCGCGCCGTGGAAGCGCTGTCTGCCGCGGACGTCCTGGTCGCCGACCCGATGGTCCTGGCAGTCGTGCGCGCCCACGCGCGCGCCGGCGCGGTCACGCCGCCGGCACCGCCGGCTCCGGGAGTCGACGTACCGCCAACTACCGCTGACGCAGGCCATCTTGTCATGGAGGCCGCGCGCGCCGGCAGGCGGGTCGTGCATGCCGTCGCGGGCGACCCGGGCCTCGACGGCGGCGCCGCGCAGGCCATGCGCGAGTGCGCCGCCGAGGGCATCGCCTTCGAGGTGGTGCCCGGCGTCGCGACCGCCGTCGGCGTGCCCGCGTACGCCGGGGTGCCGCTGCACGACCCGCAGGGCACCGACGTGCGGGTCGTGGACGCGGCGACCGCCTCGGAGCAGATCTGGGGCGAGGCGGGCGCCAGCGACTGCACGCTGGTGGTGCAGACGTCCCTGGAGGACATCGCGGCGACGGCCCGCGAGCTGGTCGCCGCCGGCCGCAAGCCGGACACCCCGATGACGGTGACCCTCGCCGGTACGACGACGCGGCAGCGGACGTTCAGCGCCACGCTCGGCAGCGTCGCGCAGGTGCTGAAGTCGGCGAAGGTGCTGCCGTCGCCGGACGCCGGGCAGGCGGTCATAGCGGTCGTCGGCGAGCAGAGCGCGCCGGCGCGCCGCGAGCAGCTGGCCTGGTTCGAGTCCAAGCCGCTGTTCGGCTGGCACGTGCTCGTGCCGCGGACGAAGGAGCAGGCCGCGTCGCTGTCCGAGCAGCTGCGCTCGTACGGGGCGGTGCCGCACGAGGTGCCGACGATCGCCGTCGAGCCGCCGCGCACGCCGCAGCAGATGGAGCGGGCGGTCAAGGGCCTGGTCACCGGGCGGTACGAGTGGATCGCCTTCACCTCCGTCAACGCCGTCAAGGCGGTGCGGGAGAAGTTCGAGGAGTACGGGCTCGACGCCCGCGCCTTCGCCGGGATCAAGGTCGCCGCGGTCGGCGAGCAGACGGCGGCGGCGCTGGTGGAGTTCGGCGTACGGCCCGACCTGCAGCCCAGCGGCGAGCAGTCCTCGCACGGGCTGCTGGAGGACTGGCCGCCGTACGACCCGGTCTTCGACCCGATCGACCGGGTGTTCCTGCCGCGCGCCGACATCGCCACCGAGACGCTGGTGGCGGGGCTGAAGGACCTCGGCTGGGAGGTCGACGACATCACCGCGTACCGCACGGTGCGCGCCTCGCCGCCGCCGGCCGAGACCCGCGAGGCGATCAAGGGCGGCGGGTTCGACGCCGTGCTGTTCACGTCGTCCTCGACGGTGCGGAACCTCGTCGGCATCGCCGGCAAGCCGCACAACGTCACGGTCATCGCCTGCATCGGGCCGGCGACGGCGAAGACGGCGGAGGAGCACGGGCTGCGCGTCGACGTGATGGCGCCGGAGCCGTCCGTGCACAAGCTGGCCGAGGCGCTGGCGGAGTTCGGCGCGCGCCGCCGGGCGGCGGCGGTCGAGGCCGGGGAGCACGTCACCCGGCCCAGCGAGCGCAGGCCGCGGCGGCGGGCGCGGACGACGACCACGAGCTGACGCGGGGCCGACCGCGGGCCGGCGGGGAGCCGGCTCCGGGCCGACGGGGGCCGCCGCGGGGCGGTCCGGCGGGGGCGTACGGTGGAAGCCATCCGGCCCCCCGCCGCCCGGTCGGGGGGCGCGTCCGTCGGCGGCCCCCTGCGACGGCGGGGCCCCGGGCGCCGTAGGAGCACCGCCCACGGAGGTAAGCACACATGTCCGGCACCGACGCCCCGCTCACCGGCCCCGTCGTACGCCCGCGGCGGCTGCGCACCACGCCCGCCATGCGGCGCATGGTCGCCGAGACCCGGCTGGACCCGGCGGAGCTGATCCTGCCCGCCTTCGTACGGGAGGGGCTCGACGAGCCGGCGCCGATCGCGTCCATGCCGGGCGTCGTGCAGCACACCCGCGACACCCTGAAGAAGGCCGCCGCCGAGGCGGTCGACGCCGGCGTCGGTGGGATCATGCTGTTCGGCGTGCCGGAGGAGCACAAGAAGGACGCGGTCGGCTCGGCGGGCACGGACCCCGACGGCATCCTGCAGGTCGCGCTGCGCGACGTGCGGGCGGAGGTCGGGGACGACCTGGTGGTCATGTCGGACGTGTGCCTGGACGAGACCACCGACCACGGGCACTGCGGGGTGCTGGACGCCGCCGGCCGCGTCGACAACGACGCGACGCTGGCGCGGTACGCGGGGATGGCCGTGGTGCAGGCCGACGCGGGGGCGCACGTGCTGGGGCCGAGCGGCATGATGGACGGCCAGATCGCGGTGATCCGCGAGGCCCTGGACCGCGCGGGGCACCAGGACACGGCGGTCCTCGCGTACACCGTGAAGTACGCCTCCGCGTTCTTCGGGCCGTTCCGCGAGGCGATCAACTCCTCGCTGCAGGGCGACCGGAAGACGTACCAGCAGGACGCGCCGAACGCCCGCGAGGCGCTGCGCGAGCTGTCCCTCGACCTCGCCGAGGGCGCCGACATGGTGATGGTCAAGCCGGCGCTGCCGTACCTGGACGTGGTGCGCCGGGTCGCCGACGAGGCGGACGTGCCGGTGGCGGCGTACCAGATCTCCGGCGAGTTCGCGATGGTGGAGGCGGCGGCGGAGCGCGGCTGGGTCGACCGGGACGCGGCGATGATGGAGACGCTGACGGGGATCAGGCGGGCCGGCGCGCGGCTGATCCTGACGTACTGGGCGATCGAGGCGGCCCGGAAGCTGCGCGGCTGAAGCCCGGTGGTCCGGCACCCTGCGCGCCCTCACCACCCGTTCACGCCACGCCCTTCAGCAGCCCCGCCAGGCGGGCGCGGGTCAGCACGGCGATGGTGAAGGCGTCGGTGATCCGCCCCGTGCGCACCAGGTCCTCGGCTCCCGCCGGGGACACGTGGAACAGCCGGCGGATCCCCTCCCCCCGGCCGGGCTCGCCGTAGCCGTTGATGTGCACGGCGTACAACTCGGTGTGTCCGCCCACGAGGCCGGTGTCCGGGTGCAGCCGGCCCAGGGGGACGATCTCCCGGGCCGTCGCGCCGATCTCCTCCGCGATCTCCTTGGCCGCGTTCTCGGGAGCGCTCAGCGCCGGAGTGCCGAAGCCGCGCGGCACCTCCACGTGCCAGCCGCGGGTGGCGTGGCGGAAGTGCTCAAGGAGCACCACCTCCGCCCCGCCGCCGAGCAGCGGGAGCATCACGGTGCCGGGGGAGCCGGGCGCGTCGAGCAGGCGGATGTACGTGCCCCGCCGGCCGTCCGGGAAGCGGACGGGGTCGCGCACCACCATCACGTACGGGTCGCGGTAGACCACCCCGACCGGAATTCCGTCCACCGCGGTCACGTCGTCCAGGATCTCGATCCCGCCCGGTTCGTTCACGAACAGCCCGGGGCGGTCGCGGCGCAGCTTCAGGTAGGGCTCCAGCGGGTCCTGCTCGGCGGTCATCCGTCCTCCGCTCACTCGGGTGCGGTCACCTGCTGGTCCGCCTCGTTCGCCACCGTGTCGCGCCCGGCGGGACGGGTCTCCCGGCCGTAGGCGCGCAGGATCGTCTCCCAGTCCCTGCGCAGGCTGCGCAGGCGCAGCGTCGGCAGGGTGATGCTGTGGCCGAGGCCGCCCCGGGACGCGCGGGCCTCCTGGAACACCAGGCGCATCACCAGCGGCCCCGCGACCACGCCGACGGCGTCGAGCGAGCCGCTGAGCAGGGTGGCTTCGCCCGAGGCCAGCCGCAGGACGATCCCCGGCGACTCCAGCACCAGCATGACGCCGATCTCGCGCTGGAACGCCCCGGGGCCGCGGCTGATCTTCCGCGCCCGGCGCAGCATCCGCGCGTGCAGCCGGGCGATCCGGGCGGTGGCGGCGGCGAAGTCGTCGGGCGAGGGCACCAGGTCGGCGGTGAAGCCTGACGTGACGAAGCCGCCGAGCGCGTCGATGTACGCGTGCCAGTCCTCCTCCTGGCGCAGCGCGACGACCTCGGTGAGCGAGAGGCTGCCGTACGAGTTAGGTCCGTCGACCGCCCGGTGCAGGGCGTCGGCGAAGACGCCGCGCAGCAGCGTGCCGAGCGCCTCGGGGTCGGCGACCGGGTCGGCCGCGGCGGCGGTCAGCTCCTGAAGGGTGCTGCGCGGCGGGGACTGCGGCGGGGTGGCGGCGACGATGTCGGCGGCGGCCGGCACGCCGATGTTGTAGAGCAGGTCGACGAGTTGCTTGGCGGGCAGGATCTGGTCGCCGTCGCGGAGCAGCCGCTCGTGCGGCTGAGTGCCGGGCCGGGTGAAGAAGTTCTCGTAGACCGCGTTGCGGGTGAGGGCCGTGTCGGGGCCGCGCTCGACGGACCAGCGGGCGATGTCGGTGAGGATGCCGCGGCGCAGGGCGTCCGCCTGCTCGACCGGGATGCCGAGGTCCTCGGCGAGGAGCACCGGGTCGAGCCGGTTGAGGGTGGTGACGTTACGGCCGAAGTAGTCCCCGATCCGCTGCGCCGCCGCGCGGTTCGCGTCGTCGTCCCAGGACAGCCGCACGCACGCCGGCTCCGCCTCTTCTTCCAGCAGCCGCTGCCAGCTGCGGTGGATCCGGTCGTCGACGCTGAAGCGGTGCACGCCGTCGCGGGCGAGGTGGGTGGGCCGGTCCGCGGGGTCGCGCTCGCCGAGCAGGAAGGGAACGAGGCTGCCGTCGTTGAGCAGGCGGGCGAACGCGCGGCGGTCGTCGGCGGGAGCGCCGGCGGCGAACGACTCGTACAGCGCCGGGTTGTTGAAGAAGTAGCCGCGGTTGGCGACCAGCGTGCCGCTGTTGACCAGGGCTCTGCGCAGCTCCGCGGAGGCCGCGGCGAACTGCGCGTCGTCCCGGCCGGGAGCGGCGGTCGCCGCCTGCCGGGACGCTGCGGCGGCGGCCGGTAACCACTGGTTGTCCAGGGCCTGGGCCATGACCGGGTACCGGCCGCGGAGATCCTGGAACTCCCACCGTCGCGTCGCCATCGCCCCGCCCCTGCCGGTCGCCGTCGGTCGTGTCGGCGGCCATCTTTCCGCAACGGGGGTGGTGCGCGGCACCCGTATGCCCGAGAAGGCTGCACGTAGCGTGCGGGCGGGCGGCGGCCCGGCGTTCCGGCCGCCGGGCCGCCCGCCCCGGGGCGTACGACCCGGCTCGTACGGCCCGCGTCAGCGGCGGCGCGCCCGCAGTACCGCGTCGTGGTGCTCGACCGGACCGCCGTGTCCGTCGTCGTGGGCGTGCGGCTCGTGGCCCACCGGTGCCGGCCGGGTCCGGACCTCCGCCGTGACGATGTCCCAGTCCGCTGGGACCAGGTCCGCCGCCACGTCCTCCACGGTGAAGTGCACCCCCGGGTGCTCCTCCGCCATCGCCTGGGCCCGCGGGTCCGTCGCGTGGTGGCCGACGACGAGCAGCGTGCCGCCGGGGGCCACCGCCGCCGCCAGGCGGCGGAACAGGGTCTCGCGGGACGCCGTCGTGTGCACGTAGTGCGTGGTGACCAGGTCGAAGGGCGCGCCGTCCGGGACGGTGTCGGTCAGGTCCGCCCGCAGCCACGTGAGGCGCCCGGCGACCTCCGGGCCGCGGGTCTCGGCGTGCGCGCGGGCGCGGTCCAGCGCGGTGCCCGAGATGTCCACGGCCGTCACCCGCCAGCCGCGCTCGGCGAGCCAGATGGCGTCGGCGCCCTCGCCGCAGCCGGCCTCCAGCGCGTTGCCGGGCGGCAGGTCCGCGATCTCGGTCACGAGCTGGGGGTTGGGCCGCCCGCTCCAGACCGCGTCCCGGCCGCGGTACCGCTCCTCCCAGTACGCCTCGCCGAACTCTTCCGTCGCGTTCGTCATCGTTGATCCCTTTCGGTTGCTTCGTACGTCACACGCGCACGCGGCGGGCGGCGACCGCCCGGCGGGCGTCCTCGGCGGCGATGTCGGCGTTGATCTGGGCGCCCGCCATCGCGCCGGCCGCCGCGGCGGCGCCGACCTGGGCGGTCATGTCCGTGACGTTGCCCGCGGCCCACACCCCGGGCACGTCGGTGCGGCCGGTGGCGTCGGCGGTGACGTGCTCGCCCATGCCGGACGGGTGCGCCACGGGGGTGAGGCCCAGGGCGGCCAGGAACCCGCCGCGGGCGACCATGCGCGGGGCCACCGCCAGCGCCTCGCGCTCCACCACCGTGCCGTCCGCGAGCCGCACGCCCGCCAGCCGGTCGCCGGCGACCTCCAGGCCCGCCACCTCGCCGGTGACGACGCGCACGCCGAGGGCGTCCAGCTGCTCGGCGTCCTCGCCGGCCGGCGGCCCGGCGGTGTGCGCGAAGTACGTCACGTCGGCGCTCAGCTGCCGGAACAGCAGCGCCTGGTGCAGCGCCATCGGCCCGGTCGCCAGCACGCCGATCGCCTGGTCGCGGACCTCCCAGCCGTGGCAGTACGGGCAGTGCAGCACGTCCCGGCCCCACCGCTCGCGCAGCCCGGCCACCGCCGGCAGCTCGTCGACGAGCCCGGTGGTGACCAGCAGCCGGCGGGCGCGTACGGACCGGCCGTCGGCGAGCGCGACGGTGAAGCCCCCGGCGCCGTCACCGTCCCCGTCACCGTTCCCGTTCCCGTCGTCGGCCGCCGCGTCGCGGGCGGCCCCGGTGACCTCGCCGGTCACCACGTGCCCGCCGTAGCCGCGCACCTCCGCCCGGCCGCGGGCCAGCAGCTCGCCGGGCGGCATGCCCTCGCGGGCCAGCAGGCCGTGGACACCGTCCGCCGGGGCGTTCCGCGGCGCGCCCGAGTCGATCACCGCCACGGCGCGGCGGGAGCGGGCCAGCATCAGCGCCCCGTTCAGCCCGGCGGCGCCGCCGCCGATCACCGCCACGTCGTAGCTCTCCGCAAGTTCGTCGGTCTGCTCGGTCTGCTCGGTCTGCTCGGCCTGCCGGGTCTGCTGGGCCTGCCGGGTCTGCTGGGCCTGCCGGGTCTGCTCGGCCGTCTCGGTCACGTCGACCACCTCCATGCCGACGACCATGCCGCCCACCAGGCCAGACCCGCAAACAATGTTGCCGGTATGGCAAACTGTTCCGTATGGCTGACCCCGACGACGACCTCGACACCCACCTCACCGCCGTCGGCCCCCGACTGCGCGAGCTGCGCCGCCAGCGCGAGTCGACGCTCGCCGACCTGTCCGCGGACACCGGCATCTCGGTGAGCACCCTGTCCCGGCTGGAGTCCGGCAGCCGCCGCCCGACGCTGGAGCTGCTGCTGCCGCTGGCCCGGGCGCACGGCGTGACCCTCGACGAACTGGTCGGCGCCCCGCCCACCGGCGACCCGCGCATCCACCTGCGCCCGGTCACCCGCCACGGGATGACGATGCTGCCGCTGTCCCGCCGGGCCGGCGGGATCCAGGCGTACAAGCTGATCCTCCCGGCGGGCACCGGGCGGCGGGTGCCGGAGCCGCGCACCCACGAGGGCTACGAGTGGATGTACGTGATGAGCGGCCGGCTGCGCGTCGTGCTCGGCGAGCACGACCTCATCCTCGAACCGGGCGAGGCGGCCGAGTTCGACACCCGGGTGCCGCACTGGTTCGGGGCCGCGGACGACGAGGCGGTGGAGTTCCTCAGCCTCTTCGGCGGCCAGGGCGAGCGCGCGCACCTGCGCGCCCGCCCGAAGTCGGCGTCCTGAGGGCCCCGCGCCCGCCCGCTCGGCGATGACCGTGCGGTGCCGCCTTCCCCGTCGCGGCGGTACGCGGCGCGCCTACTCCTGCGCGTCGAGGAACGTCTGCAGGACGGCGGTCAGTTCGGCGGGGGCGTCCTCCTGCACGAGGTGCCCCGCGCCCTCGAACAGCTCCAGCCGGGCGCCGGGGATGAGACCGGCCAGTTCGTGCGCCTTGGCGACCGGGATCCACGTGTCGTCCGTGCCCCAGCAGACCAGCACGGGGAGGTCGACCTCGCCGTAGCGGCCCTGCACCTCGTCGGTGAAGCGCTGGTCGGCCTGGGCGATCTGGCGGTAGAACGCCGGCCGGCCAGCGGCGTCCGTCCAGGGCGCGACGAGCGCGTCGAGGACGGCCGGGTGCAGCCCGGGGCCCCCGGTGGTGGTGATGTACTCGCGCACCAGCGCGGTGTGCAGCGCCGCCGGCAGCTGCTCGAAGACGGGCGCGTGGTCCCGTACGAGCCGGAAGAACGGCGAGCCCCAGGGGGCGAGGGCGACGGGGTCGACCAGGGCCAGGGCCCGGTACGCGGCGTCGTGCAGCAGGTGCGCGCGCAGCGCGACCGCGCCGCCGAAGTCGTGCGCGACGACCAGCGGCCCGTCCAGCCGCCAGTGGGCGAGCAGCTCGGCGAAGACCCGCCCCTGTGCGCCGAGGGAGACGTCCTGCCCGGCGCGCTTCTCCGACTGCCCGTAGCCGGGCATGTCCCAGACGTACACGGGCCGCCCGCGGGCCAGCGCGCGGGCGACGGCGCGCCAGGTGTACGAGGACCACGGCGTCCCGTGCAGCAGCACCACCGGCCGCCCCCCGGAAGCGCCGAGCCGGTCCCAGCGGACCTCACCGGCGTCGCTTGCGAAGGTCCGGGTCAACTCCCAGCCGCTCATGACGACCAGCGTACGGGAGCGGTTCCGCGCCCCTCGCGAGGTGGTTCGCCAGCCGCGCCTTCGTGCTGCTTCAGGCGCCGGCGCGGCCGAGGTGGAAGACCGCGATCTCCACCACCTCGTCCTTGATCTCGTACCAGACGCGGTACCGGCCCACGCGGAGCCGGTGCAGGTTCTCGCCGTACGAGAGCGACCCCGGCGGCCGGGGATCGGAGGCGAGGGCGTCGGTGGCGTCGAACACCGCCAGAACGCCCTCCCGGTCCTCCTTCGCGTAGAGCCGCGCGGCGGCCAGGGCTTTCGGCTCCCAGGCGACGTTCACTCGTCGAAAACCCGGCGGCGGGCTTCGGCGGCGGGCACCGTGTCGCCGGTCTGTCCCAGCGCCCGGCGCAGCTTGTACTCCAGGACCGCGTTGGCTTCCTCCAGGTCGGCCAGCTCATCGGCGTTGATCAGCACGGCGGCGGGCTGTCCGTGGTCGGTGATGGTGATGCGCTCCCGGCTGTGGGAGGCCCGGCGCACGAGTTGCCCGAAGCGGTTGCGCCCCTCTGTCACCGTATGCGTCAAAGACATGCGAGAAGTGTACACTCACTCGCTGCTTTCGGTGAGTCCTCAGAGGCGTTCCGGGGTGCGGATGCCGAGGAGGGCCATGCCGGTGTGCAGGGTCCTGGCGGTCAGGTCGCTGAGGAACAGCCGGTTCTCCACCTGGGCGGGGGTGTCCGCCTTCAGCACCGGGCAGTGCTCGTAGAAGGTCGTGAAGAGCGACGCCAGCTGGTACAGGTACGCCGCGACCTTGTGCGGCGCGTACTCCTCCGCCGCCTCCGCGACCACCGCCGCGAAGCCGTCCACGTGCAGCCCCAGCGCCCGCTCGGCGGGCTCCAGCGCCAGCTCCGGGTGTGCGGCCGGCCGGGCGCCGTCGCCGGCCCGGCGCAGGATGGAGCGGATCCGGGCGTACGCGTACTGCAGGTAGACCGACGTGTCGCCGTGGAGGGACACCATCTGGTCGAGGTCGAACTTGTAGTCCCGGGACGCGGACGTCGACAGGTCGGCGTACTTCACCGCGCCGATGCCCACCTGCGCGCCGCGCTCCGCGATCTCCTCCTCGGTCAGCGGCGGCACCGCCTTGTCGGCCTTCTCCCGGACGACCGCCGACGCCCGGTCGATCGCCTCGTCGAGGAGGTCCTCCAGCCGTACGGTCGCGCCCGCCCGGGTCTTGAACGGCTTGCCGTCCTTGCCCAGCACGGTGCCGAAGGCCAGCTGCGTCGCGGTCGCCACCGGGCCGTCGGCGGCGCCGTCGCCGGAGCCGTCGCCGTCGGCCAGCCAGCCCATCCGGCGGGCGGTCTCGAAGACCATCCGGAAGTGCAGCGACTGCCGGTGGTCCACGACGTACAGGAGCGTCTGCGCCTTGAGGTGGAACACCCGGTCGCGGATCGCGGACAGGTCGGTGGCCGCGTAGCCGTAGCCGCCGTCGGACTTGCGCACGATCAGCGGGACCGGCTGGCCGTCCTGGCCCTTGATGTCGTCGAAGAACACGCACAGCGCGCCCTCGGAGTCGACCGCGACGCCCGCCTGCTCCAGCAGCTCGCAGGTCTCGTCCAGCATGTCGTTGTAGCCGGACTCGCCGACGATGTCGGCGTCCCTGACCTCCATGTCGAGCTTGTCGAAGACGGAGAAGAAGTACAGCTTCGACTCGTCCACGAACCGCTGCCACAGCGCCCGCGTCTCCGGGTCGCCCGACTGCAGCGCGACGACCCGGCGCCGCGCCCGCTCCTTGAAGGCGTCGTCGGAGTCGAAGACGGCCCGGGCGGCCTTGTAGAGCCGGTTGAGGTTCGACGCGGCCTCCTCGCCCGAGGTGCCGTCCCCGGCGGCCCCGCCGTGGTCCAGCTCGTGCGGGTGCTCGTCCAGGTACTGGATGAGCATGCCGAACTGCGTGCCCCAGTCGCCGATGTGGTGCCGCCGGACCACGGTCTCGCCGCTGAACTCCAGCACCCGTACGAGGGAGTCGCCGATGACCGCCGAGCGCAGGTGCCCGACGTGCATCTCCTTCGCGACGTTCGGCTGGGCGTAGTCGATGACGGTCGTGCCGGGGGCGTCCGCGTACGGCACGCCGAGGCGGTCGTCGGCGGCGCGGGCGGCGAGGTTCGACGTGATCGCCGCGTCCGTCACCGCGATGTTGAGGAAGCCGGGCCCGGAGACCTCGACCTCCGCGAGCACGTCGCCCGCGTCGACCTGCGCGGCCACCTGGCCGGCCAGCTCCCGCGGGTTCGTCTTCAGCCGCTTGGCCAGCGCCAGCATCCCGTTGGCCTGGAAGTCCGCCCGGTCGCTGCGGCGCAGCATGGGGTCTCCCCAGTCCGCAGGGCGAGGGGACGGGTCCGCGGAGGCCTCCTGCGGCCGCACCGCAGCTAGGGCGTCCGAGACACGCTGCCGTACCTGGGTGGCGAGGGACGGGACTGAGGCCATGGTCGTGATCGCCGCTTCCTTGGGGAGGGTGGGGTGAGGCTTCAGTATCCCATGCGGGGCAAGCCGGTTTTGTTTGGGAGAATGGGCCGCGCCAGCGCTGAACAGAGAGGAAGTCAGGACTGTGGGTGCCACCGCCGAGGCCGCCGACTGGGTCTCCCGTTTCGCCGACGAGGTCATCGCCGAGGCGGAGCGTCGCGCCCCCGGCAAACCGGTGGTCTGCGCCTCCGGCCTGTCCCCCTCGGGCCCCATCCACCTGGGCAACCTGCGCGAGGTGATGACGCCGCACCTGGTGGCCGACGAGATCCGCCGCCGCGGCATTCCCTGCGACCACCTGATCTCCTGGGACGACTACGACCGCTTCCGCAAGGTCCCCGTCGGCGTCGAGGGCGTCGACGAGTCCTGGGCGGAGCACATCGGCAAGCCGCTGACCTCCGTGCCCGCCCCGCACGGCAGCCCGCACCCCAGCTGGGCCGCGCACTTCAAGGCGGGCATGGAGGCCGCGCTCGCCGAGATGGGCGTGACGTACCGCGGCATCAGCCAGACGGAGATGTACACCTCCGGCGCGTACCGCGAGCAGATCCTCTTCGCGATGCGGCACCGCGGCGACATCGACGCCGTCCTCGCCGAGTACCGCACGAAGCCGAAGCCGCAGAAGAAGCAGCAGCAGAAGCCGGCCGACGAGGCCGAGCTGGCCGCGGCCGAGGGCTCCGGCGCCGCCGACGAGGACGACGGCCTGACGGCCGGCGGCGCGTACTACCCGTACAAGCCGTACTGCTCGGTCTGCGCGCGCGACCTGACGACCGTCACCGCGTACGACGACGAGACCACCGAGCTGACGTACACCTGCGCCTGCGGCCACGGCGAGACCGTGCGGCTCGCCGAGTACGACCGCGGCAAGCTCGTGTGGAAGGTCGACTGGCCGATGCGCTGGGCGTACGAGGGCGTGGTCTTCGAGCCCTCCGGCGTCGACCACCACTCGCCCGGCTCCTCCTGGAACGTCGGCGGCAAGCTCGTCGGCATCTTCGGCTGGGAGCGGCCCATCGGGCCGATGTACGCCTTCGTCGGCATCAGCGGCATGGCGAAGATGTCGTCCTCGAAGGGCGGCGTGCCGACGCCCGCCGAGGCGCTGGAGATCATGGAGCCGATGCTGCTGCGCTGGCTGTACGCGCGGCGGCGGCCGAACCAGTCGTTCAAGGTCGCCTTCGACCAGGAGATCCAGCGGACCTACGACGAGTGGGACGCCCTCGTCCGCAAGGTCGGCGCCGGCACCGCGCAGCCGGGCGACGTCGCGGCGTACGAGCGCGCCGCCGGCACCGCCGCCGGGCCGCTGCCCGCGACGCCGCGCCCGCTGCCGTACCGGATGCTCGCCTCGGTGACGGACGTGACCGCCGGCGACGACGAGCAGACCCTGCGGATCCTCGCCGAGGTCGACCCCGGGCGGCCGCTGACGTCGCTGGCCGAGGTGCGGCCGCGGCTGGACCGGGCGGAGCGCTGGATCACCACGCAGGTCCCGGCGGAGCAGCGCACCCAGGTGCGCAAGGACGCGGACGCGGAGCTGCTGGCGTCGCTCGGCGCGGACGAGCGGGAGCTGCTGCGGCTGCTGCTGGACGGGCTGGACGGGCACTGGTCGCTGGACGGGCTGACGACGCTGCTGTACGGGGTGCCGAAGCTGCGCGCCGGGCTGCCGGCGGACGCGAAGCCGACGCCGGAGCTGAAGGCCGAGCAGCGGGCGTTCTTCGCGCTGCTGTACCGGCTGCTGGTGGGGCGCGACACGGGCCCGCGGCTGCCGACGCTGCTGCTGGCGGTGGGGCAGGAGCGGGTGCGCGAGCTGCTGGAGGGCTGACGCGGCGTCCGTGCGGCGCGGCGCAGCCGCCGTTTCGTCGCCGCCCTACCGCCCCACCGCCCCGGCGACCGGTGCCGGGCGTCTCCGTACCGGGGTTATCGCTCGTGTCCCGGGGCCAGGGCGGGCTGCTTCGGTTCCGTGGGCTTCTCGGCCGGGGGCGGGGTGAGGTGGCGGGTGGCTGCGGCGACCGTCACGGCCGCCACGGCGATGCCCACCGCGGTGAGGACCGCGGCCGGGACCGAGAAGCGGTCGATCGCGACGCCCCCCGCGAACGCGCCGAACGCGATGCCGGCGTTGATCGCGGAGGCCGGCAGCGCCTGGGCCAGACCGCCGCCGGGACCCGCCAGGCTGACGACGCGATACTGCAGCGACGGAGCCATGCCGAAGACGCAGACGCCCCAGGCCAGCATCGCCACGGCCACGACGACCGCGTGCGCGCCGAGGACGTACAGGGCCAGCAGGGTGAGGACGCAGCCCGCGGTGCCCGCGACCAGGGTGCCCGCGGCGTCCCGGTCGGCGAACCGGCCGCCGCCGAAGGAGCCGATGGCCGTGGCGGCGCCGTACGCCAGCAGGAACGTCCCGGCCGCCGCGCCGGTGATGCCGGTGACCTCCGCGAGGAACGGCACGATGTAGGTCAGTGCGGCATAGGTGGAGGCGAAGACAAGGAAGCACAGGCCCAGCACGGCCAGGACGGGCGGCGCGAACGCGTGCCTGGCCTGGTCGGCCGCGCTGTCCTCCACCGGCGGCACGGACGGGACCACCGCCACCGCCGCGGCCAGGACGGCGCCGGCGAGCACGATCACGGCCACGAACGTGCCGCGCCACCCGAGCAGGTTGCCGGCCACGGTGCCCAGCGGCACGCCGATGGCGGCCGACACCGAGACACCGGAGATGACCACCGCGATCGCGCGGCCGGCGCGCTCCGGCGGGACGCTCGCGAGGGCCACGGCGAACGCGGTGGCGTCGAAGAGCCCGGCCGCCGCGCCGGTCAGGGCCCGGCCGGCCAAGAGCAGGCCGAAGCTGCTCGTCGTCACCGCGACCACGTTGCCCACGAGGAACACGACGAGCGCGGCGACGAGGACCGTGCGCTTGTCCAGCCGCATCGTCAGCGCGGTCAGGAGCGGCCCGCCGAAGGCGAGGCCGAGCGCGTACGTCGTGACCAGCGCGCCGGCCGAGGAGACCGAGACGCCGAGGTCGTCCGCCATGACGTCGAGCACGCCGACCACGAGCAGCTCCGCGCCGCCCATGACGAACATGCCGAGGAACAAGATGCCGAGCACGCGGTTCGACCGCCGCGCGCCCCGGGAGCCGGCCTGGGTACTCACGAGTCCTCCTGAGTTCGGTGCGGCGGCACCGGATGTGCCGCCGGCTGCTCCGTGGTCGGCGGCGTGGCCGGGAACCGGACACGGGTTCTGGGGAAGAATCGGCGGGAGGCGGCGTGTCCGGTTCGGCGCGGCGACTTCGACCACGGGGCGAGCGGCGGGACGAGGTGTTCCGCCCCGACGGACCCGACGATGAGGAGCGAACCGTGAAGTACCTGCTGATGGTCTACGCCTCGACCGAGGACTGGGAGGCGCTGAGCGAGAGCGAGCGCGCGGCGGAGGACGCGGAGTACCGGCAACTGCTGGCCGACTGCACGGCGTCCGGCGAGTGGCTGGCCGGCGATCCGCTGGCCGGCCCGCCGTCCGGCAGGGCGGTCCGGGTGCGCGACGGGCAGACGCTCGTCACCGACGGCCCGTACCTCGAACTCAAGGAGCACATGGCCGGCTACTGGCTCGTCGACTGCGAGTCCATGGAGCGTGCCGTGGAGATCGCCGCCCGGTTCCCGGACGCCCGGCACTGGGGCGTCGAGGTCAGGCCGGTGCTCGGCTTCGGCGGCCCGACGGACGAGCTGTAGCCGTGGCGACCCCGGACCGGCTGGAGGCGCTGCTGCGGGAGCTGCTCCCGCAGGTGCTGGGCGCGCTGACCCGGCGTACCGGCGACTTCGACCGGTCCGAGGACGCGGTCAGCGAGGCGATGCTGGCGGCCGCGCGGCAGTGGCGTGCCGAGGGCGTGCCGGCCGACCCCCGCGCCTGGCTGGTCACGGTCGCGAGCCGCCGGCTGACCGACATGTGGCGCTCGGAGTCCGCGCGGCGCCGGCGCGAGGTCCAGGTCGCCGAGGCGGAGGCGCGGCTGACCGCCCCGGTGGAGTACGCCGCGGACGACACCGCCGACCTCCTCTTCCTGTGCTGTCACCCGGATCTGTCGCCGGCGTCCCGGGTGGCGCTCACCCTGCGGGCGGTCGGCGGGCTGACCACCGCCGAGATCGCGGCGGCGTTCCTGGTGCCGGCCGACACCATGACGCGGCGGATCTCCCGCGCGAAGCAGACGGTCGCGGCGGCCGGCGGCGGGTTCGGGGTCCTCGACGCCGCGACCAGGTCCGAGCGGCTGCCGAGCGTGCTGCGGGTGCTCTACCTGATCTTCAACGAGGGCTACTCGGCCGCCGCCGGGGCGGAGCTGGCGAGGGTGGAGCTGTCCGGCGAGGCGATCCGGCTGACCCGCCGGCTCCGCGAGAGCCTGCCGGACCAGCCCGAACTGGCGGGCCTCCTCGCCCTGATGCTGCTCACCGACGCCCGCCGCCCGGCCCGGCTCGACGGCGACGGCGGGCTGGTGCCCCTGGAGGCGCAGGACCGGAGGCTGTGGCGGCGCGAGCTCGTCGACGAAGGCGTCGCGATCCTCACCGGCGTCCTGCCGCGGCCGCCGGCCGGGCCGTACCGGCTGCAGGCGGCGATCGCCGCGGTCCACGACGAGGCGGAGCTGGCGCGGGACACCGACTGGCCGCAGATACTCGGGCTCTACCGCTTCCTGGAGCGGGTGGATCCGAGCCCGATGGCGCAGCTCGGCCGCGTGGTCGCCCTCGCGATGGTCGAGGGCCCGCGGGCCGGCCTGGCCGCCTGCGAGGAGCTGGCCGGGGAGCTGGGCGGTCACCACCGGTGGTTCGCCGTACGCGCCCACCTGCTGGAGGACGCGGGCGAGACACAGGCCGCCGTACGCGCCTACCGCGAGGCGGCCCAGCGCACCGCCAGCCTGCCGGAGCGCGACTACCTCACCCGCCGCGCCGACCGGCTCAGCGCAGCCCCGGACTGACGTGCCACACCTGCGGCGGGGCACGGGGCCGCGGGGCGGGGCGCCGCGGGGCGCCCCGCGGCGCCGCCGGGGTCAGGCGGTGCCCATGTCCTGGTTGTAGCGGGCCTTCAGCTCGGGGAGGTACGTGCGGAGGTAGCGCTCGCTGAGCGCGGTGCCGTCCGCGTACCGCACACCGTGGACGTCGCGCAGGTAGCGGCCGAAGGGGCGCGGGGAGGGGAAGCGGCCCTCGTCCAGGACGAACTGGCGGTAGAAGCCGAAGAGCGCGTCGTCGTACGGAACGCCGTCCGGCAGGCCGACGACCTCGTCGGGGTCGGCCGCGAGCGCGGCGGGCGGCTCCGGCTCGGGCGGCGGCTCGGGCTGTCCGGGTTCCGCCTCCGGCCCCGGGGGCGGCGGAGCGGCGAAGGACGGCGCCGGCGCGGGCCGCGGGTGGCCGTTGACTGCGGCGGGCGCGGGCGCG
>NZ_BAAAPF010000127.1:0-18321 GCF_039531005.1 Streptomyces synnematoformans | reverse complement strand
CCCGCCCGCCGCCCCGCGCCGCCCCGCACCGCCTTCGCCTGCCGGGTCGACGCGGCGGACGCCGCCGAGGCCGCCGCGCTGCCCGCCCTGCTCCGCAGCCTCGTCCTGACCAACCCCGGCGTCTGCGCGGACTTCCTCCTCCGCCACGACGGCCTCCCGGACGACGTCCTGGCCGCCGCCCGCCGGCTGCACCCCCGCATCGTCGACGTGCCCACCGGCGACGGCGCGGTCCACGACGCGTACGACGACGTCATAGAACTGCGGCCCGGCTGGCTCATAGCCGCCGACCTCGCCGTCCTCCGCGACCCGCCCGACGCGGCCCGCGCCCGCTACGACCTGACCGACGAGCAGTTCTGGCGCGCGTACTGCACCCTCCCCGCCCACCGCCAGCACCCCGAGCTGCTCCTCCACTACGCCCCGCCGCTGCTCCGGCTGCGCCCCACCCCCGACCTGGCCCGCCGCGCCGCCCTCGCGCTGCGCGAGACCGGCGCGTACGAGGAGGCCGTCGAGGCCCTGGCCGCCGCCCGGCCGCAGGCCAACCAGCCGCGCTTCCACGACGCGATGGGCGCCGCGCTCATGGCCGTCTCCCGCTACGACGAGGCCGAGACCCACCTGCTGCTGGCCGCCGCGGCGCCCGAGCTGGCGGCGAAGTCGTTCAGCCAGCTCGCCCGGCTGGCCTGGCTGCGCGGTGACGAGGAGCGGTCGAAGGCGTACGCGCGCGAGGGCCTGGACGCCGAACCGACCAACCGCACCTGCAAGGCGCTGCTCCGGGGCGGTTACGGGTTGCCGGAGTTCGCGCCGCCCACCGGCGCGGAGGCCGTCGTCTCCACGCAGCTCGCGCACGCCGCCGCGTACGCCACCGGCCAGGAGAACGCCGGCGACAAGGTGCTCCCCGAGGCCGTGCGGCTCTGCTTCGGCCCCGACCCCTCCGCGCGCCGGTGGCACCCGGTCCCCGTGCACCGGCTCTTCGACGAGGAGGCGCTGGCGGAGGTCAACGCGCGCCGCGGCCTCGTCGTCGGCGGCGGCGGCCTGTTCCTGCCCGACACCTGGCCGAACGGCAACAGCGCCTGGCAGTGGAACGTCCCCGACGCGCTGCTGGCCCGGATCGACGTGCCGCTCGCCGTCTTCGCCGTCGGCTACAACGTCTTCCCCGGCCAGTCCTACCGCCGCGGCCGCTTCCGCGAGAGCCTCGCGGCGCTGGTGGAGCGGTCCGCGTTCTTCGGGATGCGCAACCGCGGCTCGGTGGAGCGGGTGCGCGAGCTGCTGCCGGAGCGGCTGCGCGACCGGGTCGCGTACCAGCCGTGCCCCACCACCCTGACGCGGCTGCTCCAGCCGGGCTGGGACGACGAGGCCGTGGAGCGCGCCGACACGGTGCTGGTGAACTGCGCGTACGACCGCGCGGGGAGGCGCTTCGGCGACGGCTATCCGCGGTTCCTGGACGCCATGGCGCGGGCGGTGCGCGCCCTGCGCGAGCGGGCGGACGTGCGGGTGGCCGCGCACATGACGGCGGACGAGCAGTTCGCGCACGACCTGCGCCGGGAGCACGGGATCTCGCTGCCGGTGGAGGCGCTGTACGAGCGTACGAACGACGAGATACGCACCGCGTACCGGCGCACGCGCCTGGTGATCGGGATGCGCGGGCACGCGGGCATGATCCCGTTCGGCTGCGGCACGCCGGTGCTGAGCCTGGTCTCGCACCCGAAGCTGGCGTACTTCCTGGCGGACATCGACCGCCCCGAGTGGGGCGTGCGGGTGGACGACGAACGGCTGGCGGAGGTGCTGACCGAGCGGGCGGGCGCGGTGCTGGACGACCACGCGGCGGCGGTGGCGGACGTGCGGGACCGGCAGCAGGTGCTGTGGAAGGTGACGCGGGACAACCTGGCGGAGCTGCGGACGACGTTCGGGCTGGAGCGGCGGCCGGGGGCGGGCGCCGGGGAGTAGGCGCGACCGGACATTCGGTACCGACCTGGGATACATGTTCGATGCCGTGTTGAACAAGCGACCCGGGGGTCAGTACCGTCGGTGTGCGTGGATGCAAACGAGCGAATCCGGGCGAGTTTTGCCCGAGTTGAACGCAGAGCAGATCATGTTGCCAAGTACTTCTATTCGCATCTGTTTGCCCGCAATCCGGGGGTCCGGGACCTCTTCCCCACGGACATGTCCGAGCAGCGCGACCGCCTGTTCGCCGCCCTCACCCTCGTCGTGCAGCGCCTCGACGACCCGGACCTGCCCCGCTACCTGACGACGCTGGGACGCGACCACCGCAAGTTCGACGCCCGCCCCGAGCACTACGCGGCGGTCGGCGAGAGCCTGATCGCCGCGCTCCGCTTCGGCCTGCCGAACACCTGGGACGAGGAGACCGAGCAGGCGTGGCTCGGCGCGTACAAGATCCTCTCGGACGCGATGATCAGCGGCGGCGAGGAGGCCGACAGACAGCGGGCGCCGCGGTGGTGGGACTGCCGGGTGGTGACCCGCCACCCGGCCGCGCCGGGCGTCACGGTCCTCACCCTCCTGCCCGACCGCCCCCTGCCGTACGCCGCGGGGCAGTTCGTGAGCGTCTCCGCCCCGCAGGTGCCGCGGGTGTGGCGCCCGTACTCGATCGGCTGCGCCCCGCGCGCGGACCGCACCGTCGACCTGCACGTCAGCCGCGTCGAAGGCGGCCTGCTCAGCCCGCTGTTAGTGGACGGGGTCGCCCCGGACGACACCCTCCGTCTGGGCGCCCCCGCCGGCGCGTCCGTCCTCCCGGAGCGCGCCGGCCGGCCGGTGACGTTCATCGCCGCGGGCACCGGCTGGGCGCCGGTGCGGGCCCTGCTGGAGGACATGGTCCGGCGCTGGGCGCCGACGCCGGCCCGGCTGTTCCTGGTGGCGCGCAGCCCCGCGCACGTGTACGACCCGGAGGCCGTCGAGGCGCTGCGGAAGCACCACTCGTGGGTGGACGTCACGGTGGTCACGCCGGAGCGCGGCGAACGCCGGGGCGCGGTGGCGCGGCGCCTGGAGGCGGCGCTGGCGGCCCACGCGGACTGGGCGGAGCACCGGGTGTACGTCTCCGGTCCTGCGCAGTTCATCACGGACCTGCGGGAGCTGCTGCAGGGGTACGGAACGCCGCCCGGGCAGATCTCGTACGATCACGTGCCGGTCCCGGAGCGCCAGGCGCGGGAGCCGGGGCACGCGTCGTGGTTCCTGCACCCGTCGCAGCCGCAATGGATCAACCCGGCTAACCGCTGAGGGCCGCGCCCGCCGGCCGCATCGGCCGAGCACACGCCGGGGGCACATGCACTTCACCATTGGAAAGCCAACCGCGCCGTTCCCAGTGAGAACACGCTCGCCGACGAAGACGGCCTGTCCCGCCTGACCGTCCGCCGGGCAATCGACGTACTCACCGAAGAGGGACACCTCTACGCGGTAGCGGGGCGCGGTACACACGTGACCGGCTCCAAGCCCGGACAGACGCCGGAGTTCGCCAAGCGCCACGGGTGACCCGCGCCCCACCGGCCCCGAGTGACCGGCCCTCGCCACACGGCGGGGGCCGTTGTCAGCACGGCACCGTTCCGGCGACTGCCTGCCGGGGTCATCACCGGTGCCAGGGGCAGCCAAGACCTCGCGCGCGGGGTGGAAGACCGCATCGCAGCGACGGGGTGCGTGCTTGTACAGTCTTCCGGCCGGAGCCGGTCGTCCGCCGGTCCACCCGACGCCTGCCGGGACCGGGCTGACCGGCCGGCGGCGCCCGCCGGCCGGCCGGGAGCCTCCCGGGCCCGCCCCCGATACGTGCCGGCCCGGGAGGCGCGTGCGCGCCCCGCGTCAGTCGTCGACGCGCGCGAACGGGGCCGGGGTCTCGCCCGTCCAGCGGTAGAGGTAGACCTCGCCCTCCTGCTTGCGCGTCCCGCCGTCGTCCACGGCCCGGCCCTCGGCCACGTAGTAGCGGCCGTCGCCCAGCGCGTCGAAGCCGTAGTTGCCGTGGAACTCCCAGCCGCGCAGGCCCGTCTCCGGGTCGTTCAGGCCCGCGTCGCGCAGCGTCAGCAGCCTGCCCTCCTCCGGCTCGGCCTGGCCCCTGATCTCGCCGCGCACCGGCTTCTTCGTGCCGTCGACGGTGAAGAACGAGTAGTTCGGGAAGCCCTCCTTCTTGCCCTTGTAGACCGCCATGATCCAGTTGCGGGTGTACGGGTCGTACTGGAGGTTCTGCACGCCGTAGGTGGTGTTGCCGGTGTACGCGAAGTACTTGCCGCCGTGCCGCTTCGGGCCGCTGCGGTGCGGGTCGGCCTGCGACAGCGGGCGCTCGTAGCGGCGCCAGTTGCGCACGTCGTACTCCAGGATCACCTGGTGGTCGTTGTCCGCGCGCCCGGTGTGGGAGTACACGCCGTAGGCGACCATGAGCTTCTGCGGCCCGCCGCGCCTGCCGAATCCCGGGCCGAAGGAGACGCCGTCGATGCCGCTGCAGCCGTAGCGGTGGTCGGGGGTGTCCGCGGTGTCGCCGTCGAAGACGCCGTCGCCGTTCATGTCGGCGGTGAAGTCCTCGACGACCTCGTCGAGGTGGACGGCGGTCATCACGCCGTCGGTCTCGGCGTTCATGCCGACCCGGTCGATCTCGTCCACGTCGAAGACCGCGATGTAGAACGCCTCTTCGGCCTTGTACTCAAGAGAGCCGTAGACGCGGCCGTCGCGGTGGTTCAGGTCGATGTCGCCGAGGTGGCCGGTGAGGCCCTCGACGGTGCCGATCACGTTGCCGTCGAGGTCGGTCTTGACCAGCATCTGCGTGAACGACCAGTAGACGAGGCCGCGCTCGGTGTCGACGGTCACGCCCTGGACGTGGCTCGTCGGCCACGCCCCGCCGTGGATGTGGGTGGGCAGCTGGGGCGGGCGCGGCTTCGCGGCGGGTGCGGCCCCGGCGGGCGCGCCGGCGGTCGCGGCGCCGGCGGGGGCGGCGGTGAGCAGGAGGGCGGGGACGGCTATGCCGGCGACGACGGCCGCTCTGGCCGTACGGAACTTGCCGCGCATGCGGGTTCCTTTCCACGGGTTATCGGTTACGCACTTCCGGATTCGCGCAGTGGAGCAGGGGGCGGCCGGCCAGGTGGTGGCCGACCTCGGCGGCGACCATGCCGGCCGCGTTGTGGGCGGTCTGGCGGCTGGCGCCGGCCAGGTGGGGGGTGAGCACGACGCCCGGGGTACGGGGCAGTCGTGAGTCTGCGGGCAGCGGTTCCACGGGGTACACGTCGAACGCGGCGCCGAAGAGCCGGCCTTCGTCGAGGGCGTCGCAGACCGCGTCGTAGTCGACGAGGGAGCCGCGGGCGCAGTTGACGAGGACGCCGCCGGCGGGCATGAGGCCGATCAGCTCGCGGGAGATCAGCCCTTCGGTACCGGGAGCGGCGCGAGCGTGCACGGTGACGAAGGCGGAACGATTCATCAGCTCGTCGAGACCGACCAGTTCGTCCGGAGCGACGGCCGCCGCGTCGGCGAAGGGGTCGGCGACGAGCACCCGGGCGCCGAAGCCGCGGACGATACGCGCCACCCGGGAACCGATGGCGCCGTACCCGACGATGCCGACGGTGCTGCCGGCCAGCTCCGGGCCGACGCTCTCGTAGCGGTAGTAGTCGCCGCGCCAGGTGCCGCCGGCCAGGTCCGCGTGGGTGGCGGGGATCCGGCGGGCGGCGGCCAGCATCAGCGCCACGGTGTGCTCGGCGGTGGCGGTGGCGTTGCGGCCGGGGGCGAAGGTGACGGCGACGCCGTGCCGGGTGGCCGCGTCGAGGTTGGCGTTGACGGGGCCGCCGCGGCTGACGCAGAACAGCCGCAGGGCGGGGCTGGCGGCGAGGATCCGCTCGGTCAGCGGCGCCATCTGCGTGACGCACACGTCGACGCCGTCGAGGGCCTCGATGAGCTGGTCCTCCGTCCCCGACGCCTCGCGCACCTCGGCCACCGGGCCGAACGGCTCGACGGGCCAGGGCAGCGTCAGCTCGCGGAACGCGGCGTCGGGCGCGACCGGGCGGAGCCGGTCGCGGAGCAGGTCGTTGGTGACGAAGTGGTCGCCGGCGGCGAGGATGACGGTCACGCGGGTACTCCCGGGGTCACGGGTCGGTTCAGCGCCAGCAGCGAGGGGGTGCCGTCGCGGAGGACCAGCTCGTTCAGGGCGCAGTTGGCCAGGTACGGGAAGATGCGGCGGTAGTCGCCGAGCGGCAGGCCGAGGAGCCGGCACAGGGTGAGCCGGATGGCGGTCGAGTGGGCGACGACCAGTATCCGGCCGTCGCCGGCACCCGCGCCGCCCGCCTCGCTGCCGCCGCCGTGTTCGGCCCGCAGGCCGGCGAGGAAGGCGGCGTAGCGCTCGACGACCGCGGCCGGGTCCTCGCCGCCGGGGAAGTGGTGGGCCACCGGGTCGGCCTCGAACGACGTCACCGCCTCGGGCATCCGCTCGCGCATCTCGGCGCGGGTCAGCCCCTCGGCGACGCCGAAGTCCAGTTCGCGCAGCCGTTCGTCGAGGCGCAGCGGCAGCCCGGCGCGGGCCGCGCTGTCCGCCGCGGTCTGCCGGCAGCGGAGCATCGGGGAGGACCACACCGCCGTCAGCCGCGCCTGCTCCGCCCAGTCGGCGAGCGCGGCAGCCTGGTCGCGGCCGTGGTCGGTGAGGTCGATGTCGGTGGCGCCGGCGTAGCGGTTCTCGCCGTGCCAGACGCTCTCCCCGTGCCGGACGAAGATGACGTTGAGGCTCAAGACGCGGTCCTCTCTCGTGCGTGGGCCGCGACGACCTCGGGCAGCCAGCCGCGCCGGGCCAGCAGGTCGACGAGCCGGACGTAGCCCTCGTCGTGGGCGGCTCTGTACGGGTCGCGGGGCTCGACGGTGCGGTCGGCCCGGACCATCGCGGCGGCGGCGCGGTCCAGGGCGCCGCCGCTCCCGTCGAGGGCGGCGGCGGCCAGGACGGCCATGCCGAGCGCCGGCTGGGCGTGGCGCGGCAGCGTCACCGGCCGGCGCAGGACGTCGGCGCGGAGCTGGTTCCACACCGGGTTGCGGGTCGCGCCGCCGGTGAGGACGACGGCCCCGGTGGCGGGGGCGCCGAGCAGGTCGGCGTAGTCGAAGCAGAGCCGTTCGACGTACGCGGCGCCCTGCAGCAGCGCCGCGAAGTCCTCGGCGCGGCCGGCCGCCGCGCGGCTGCGGAACTCCGTCGCGTCCGGGGCGACGAACGGGAACCGCTCCCCGGGCGAGACCAGCGGGTAGCGCAGCAGTCGCGCGGGCAGCAGCGGCTCCGCCGCGGCCGTCAGCCGGTCCAGGTCGGCGCCGGCGAACTCCCGCGCCACCAGCCCGGCCCCGACGCTGGACGCGCCGCCCGGCAGCCAGGTGCCCGCGGGCGACCGGTGCGAGTACATGACGCCCGCCGGGTCGCGGACCAGCTCGGCCGTCACGCCCTTGAGCACCAGCGTGGTGCCCATGACGGAGTTCCAGCTGCCCACCGCCGTGGCGCCGGAGCCCAGCTGGGCGGCGCAGCCGTCGGTCATCCCGGCGACCACGGCGGTGCCCGCGACGAGGCCCGTCTCCTCGGCCGCGGCGGCCGAGACCTCCCCGAGCACCGTGCCGGGCGGCACCAGGCCGGGCAGCAGCCCGGCGGCGATGCCGAGGCCGGCGAAGACCTCCTCGGGCCAGGTCGCCGTCGCGGCGTCGGCGCCGGTCTTGAGCGCGTTGCTGGTGTCGGTGGGCACGTCGTGGCCGACGAGCCGGCGGTTGACGACGTCGCTCTGGTGGGCCAGCCGCCAGCCGTCCGCCGCCGCCCGCGGGTGCCGGTCGAGCAGCCAGCGCAGCTTCGGCAGCCCCCAGGAGCGCTGCATCCGCCGGTAGCCGGCTCTGGTCCACCGCTCCTCGCCGGCCGCGTTGACCTGCTCGGCCTCGGCGGCGGCGCGCCCGTCGTCGTACATCAGCGCGGGGGTGACGGGGACCCCGCGCCGGTCGGTCAGGGTCACGGTGCCGGAGGTGGCGTCGACGGCCACGGCCCGGATCCGCCGCGGGTCGGCGCCCGCGGCCCGGGCCCTCCCGACCGCGGCGCACACCGCGCGCCACCACTCGTCCGGGTCCTGCTCGTGGCGTTCGCCGCGGCGCTCGCTGGTGAGCGGGGCCGCTCCGGTGCCGAGCAGCCGCCCGGCGGAGTCGGCGGCCACCGCGCGGACGCCCTGCGTGCCCAGGTCGATGCCGAGCCAGGCGTCCGGTGCCGGGTCGGTCATGCGCCGGCTCCAGCGGAGTACGCGGGTCCGCCGTCGCCGGGCGTACGCCCCCGGCCCAGCGCCCACACCGGCCGGTGCAGCTCCCGCAGCCGCAGGAACGCGGCGTAGCGGCCGTCCGCGGCGCGGTCGGGGTCCGGTTCGTACGACGCGGCGATCCGCACCTGCCGGGCCGCCGCCGTCGCGAAGTCCGGCTCCCGGCCGGTGGCGACCGCGCCGGTCAGCCACGCCCCGCGGGCGCCGATCTCGGTGTCCGCGGGGATCGCCACCGGCACGCCCGTGATGTCGGCGATCAGCCGCATCCAGAAGCGGCTGCGGGTGCCGCCGCCGCTGAGGGTCAGCAGGTCCGGCTCGGCCGGGGAGGCGGCGAGGCAGTCGCGGATGGCCAGGGTGACCCCTTCCACCACCGCGCGGGCCACGTCCGCCCGGCCGCTGTCCAGCGACAGGCCGGTCAGCGAGCCGCGGGCGGCCGGGTCGAAGAACGGCGCGCGCTCGCCGGCGGGGGAGAGGTACGGCAGGAAGCGCACCCCCGCGGTGTCCTCGGCGCCCTCCTCGGCCAGTTCCATCAGCTCGGCGGCGGAGGACAGCCCGAGCAGCCTCGCGCCCCAGTCGAGCATGTCGCCGCCGCTCATGGTCGGGAAGGCGCGCAGGTAGTGGCCGGGGACGCCGAGCGGGACGGTGATGCCCACGGGGGCGGCGGCGCCGGCCGGGCCGACGGCGGGCGGCGCGGCCGTGACGATCTCGGTGGAGAGCGTGGTGCCGAGGATGGTGCACGCGCGGCCCGCGCTCACCGCGCCCGAGCCGATGGCGGTGGCGCAGATGTCGTACGGCGCCAGCACCACGGGGACGTCCGGGGGCAGCCCGGTCGCGGCCGCGGCGGCGGGGGCGAGCGCGGTGACGCGGTGGTCGTCGTCGCGCAGCGGCGGCAGCAGGTCGCGGGCCCACTCCACCCCGTACAGCTCGAACAGCCGGTCCGACCAGGTGCGCCCGGCGATGTCCAGGAACGGGGCGGCGGCCTCCGACTCGTCCACGGCCGGCTGGCCGGTGAGCCGGTAGAACAGCCAGCCGCCGCAGGTCAGCAGGTGCCGGGAGCGGGCGGTACGGTCCGGGTCGTGCGCGCGCAGCCAGGCCAGCACGGCGTTCGGCATGCCCGTCGACAGCCGCGACCCGCAGATGCGGAACGCCTCGTCCACGGTCCCGTCGCGCTCCCACCCGGCGACGATGTCGGCGGCGCGGCCGTCGTTCCACAGCACCGCGGGCCCGGTGGGCCGGCCGTCGCCGTCGACCAGCCAGGCGCCGTCGCCCTGCCCGGTGACCGCGACGAACCGCGGCGGCGCGGGCAGCGCCGCCACCACCTCCCGTACGGCGGCGGCCACCGCGTCCCACACCTCGGTCATGTCCTGCTCGGCCCAGCCCGGGCGGGGCCGGGTCACCCGGGTCGGGCGCCGGCCGACCGTCAGCTCCGCGCCGTCCGGCCCGTAGCCGACGACCTTGACGACGGTGGTCCCGGCGTCGATCGCGATCGCGGTCATGTCCTCAGCCCCTTCCGTGTGCCTGCCGCGACCGGCGGGCCGCGGAGTCCAGGGCCACGGCGACGAGCAGCACCAGGCCCGTGATGATGAAGCGGTACGAGGAGTCGAGGTTGAGCAGCGTCAGCCCGCTGGAGATCGACTGGATGACCAGCACGCCCAGCAGCGCGGCGAACGCGGTGCCGCGGCCGCCGAAGAGGCTGGTGCCGCCGATGACCGCGGCGGCGATGGCGTTGAGGTTGACGTCCGCGGTGCCGGTGGACTGGTTCGCCGCCGCCAGCCGGGCGGCGGCCAGCACGCCGCCGGTCGCCGCCAGCGCCGAGCACATGACGAACGCGGAGGTGTAGACGGCGCGGACGTTGATACCGGCCCGGCGGGCGGCCTCCGCGTTGCCGCCCACCGCGTACAGGGACCGGCCGAACTTCGTCTTCTTCAGGACGTAGTGCACCATCAGCACCAGGGTGACGAAGAGCATGAACATCCAGGGGACGCCGCGGGTGCGGTTCAGGTAGTAGACCGTGAACAGCAGCGCCGCGGCCAGCAGCCCCGCCTGCAGCCCGAGCCACGGCATCGACGCCGACGACAGCCCGGCGCGGCGCCGGCTGCGGGCCCGTACCCAGCCGACGGCGAGGAAGCCGCCGGCCGCCGCGACCGCGAAGACGTAGGCGAGGGCCTCGGGGACGAACCACACCTGCGCGAACTTCACCAGCGGCGAGTCGTACGGGAGGTTGATGGCGTTCTGGTCGCGCAGCAGCCACAGCTGGGTGCCCAGGAAGGCCAGCAGCCCGCCGAGGGTGACGACGAAGCTGGGCACGCCGAAGCGGTTGAGTATCTGGCCGTAGAGCCAGCCGATCGCGCAGCCGCTGCCGATCGCGACGGCGATCGCCAGCGCCATCGGCTGCTCGTGCTTGACCATGACGACGGCGGTGGCCGCGGCCGACACGCCGCTCACCGAGCCGACGGACAGGTCGATCTGGCCGACCAGCAGCACGCAGACGACGCCCAGCGCGATGACGCCGAGCGGCACCATCTCGAAGGCCAGGTTCACCAGGTTGGTGCTGGACAGGAACGTCTGGTTCAGCGACTGGAAGATCGTCCAGATGACCACGATGCCGGCGACGACGGGCAGCATGCCCAGGTCGCCGTCGCGGGTGCGGCGGACGGCGGCGCGGACGGCGTCGCCGATGCCCTGGGGCGTCGCGAGCCGCTCGTCCTGCCGGTCGGCGGCCTTGCCCAGCGGAGTGTCCAGGGATGTCACGGCAGTTCCTTCTCCTTCCGCGGGCCGGAGTCCGGCCGCGGGGCTGTGTCCGTCCGCGGGTCTGCGTCCGCCCGCGGACCCGCGGATGCCCGGCGGGCCGCGCGCTGCGCGACCACGTTGTCGACCGCGCCGGTGATCGCGGCGACGACCTGCTCCGAGGTGACGGTGCGGGCGTCGAACACGCCGTTGTTGCGGCCGAGGCGGAGCACGGCCACCCGGTCGGCGACGGCGCGGACGTCGTCCATGTTGTGGCTGATCATGACGACGCCGAGGCCGTTGCCCCGCAGCCGCTCGATCAGGTTCAGCACCTCGGCGGTCTGCGCCACGCCGAGCGCGGCGGTCGGCTCGTCGAGCAGGATCACCTCGGGCTTGCCCAGCAGCGCCCGGGTGATCGCCACCGTCTGCCGCTGGCCGCCGGAGAGCGCGGCCACCGGCACGTCGAGGGTGGGGATACGGGCCGACAGCTCGCGCAGCAGCTCCCAGGAGCGGGTCTCCATGGCGACGTCGTCCAGCATCCAGGGGCGCAGCTCCTGGCCGAGGAAGAGGTTCGCCTTGACGTCGAGGTTCTCGCACAGCGCCAGGTCCTGGAAGACGGTGGCGATGCCGATGGCCTGCGCGTCGGCCGGGGTGCCGAGGGAGACCTCCCGGCCGTGGAAGGAGATGGTCCCCGCGTCGGGGGTGTACACGCCCGACAGGATCTTCACCAGCGTGGACTTGCCGGCGCCGTTGTCCCCGACGACGGCCACCACCTCGCCGGCGGCCACGTCGAGGTCGATGCCGGTGAGCGCGGCGACGGCGCCGAACTGCTTGCTGACGCCGCGCAGGGACAGCACGGTGGGCGCGGTCGGGGCGGCGGGGGCTGTCATCGTGACCCTTGTCCTTTCGTCTCCGTCGGGTTGCCGTCTCGGGGCCGCCGTCAGCTGATGCCGAGGCTCTTGCAGTCGTCGGCGTACACGCGGGTGCACACGTCCTCGGCCTTGAGCACCCCGTCGGGGCCGAAGATGACCTCCTTGAGGTTCTCCCGGGTCACGACGGTCGGCTGGAAGAGCTGGGACGGCGTGTCGAAGAGCGTGGTGTCGGCCTTGGGCTTCTCGCCCTGCATCAGGTCGTACGCGACCTCGGCGGCGGCCTCCGCGACGGTCTTGATCGGCTTGGAGATGGTGTTGAACTGGTCGCCGGCGATGATCCGCTGAACGGCCGCCAGCTCGGCGTCGTTGCCGGTGACCGGCGGGACGTCGGCCTCGGCGGCCTTGAACGCGGCGATCGAGCCGCCGCCGGTGCCGTCGTTGGCGGCGACCACGCCGGCGATGCGGTCGGAGTACTGGGAGATCTGGCCGCTGACCCACTGCTGGGCCTTCTCCGGCGACCAGTCGGGGGTGTCGTACTCGGCGAGCAGCTCGTAGCCGCTGTCGTCGACGGCGTTGTGGATGCCCTTCTTGATCAGCCCGGCGGCGGCGTCCGTCGGCGAGCCGTTGACCTGGAGGATGCCCCCCTTCGCCCGCTCCTTGTCGAGGTGGTCGACGAGCGACTGGCCGATGGACTCGCCGATCGCCTCGTTGTCGAACGAGACGTAGAAGTCGGCGGGCTTGGTGGGGATCGGCCGGTCGTACGCGATCACCTTGACGCCCTGCGACTGGGCGGTCTGCACGATGGTTGCCGCCGACTCGGAGTCCACCGGGTCCAGCACGATGACCTTGGCGCCCTGCGCCAGGGCGGAGTTGGCCTGTTGCTGCTGGAGCGCGGCGTCGCTGTCGGCGTTCTGGTAGATGACCTTGCACTCGTCGCACAGCTCGCCCATCCGCTTCTTGAACAGCGGGGCGTCGTACTGCTCGTAGCGGGTGGAGGCGAGGTCGGGCATGAGGAACGCGACCTTGCCGGCCCCGGTGCCGCCGCCCTCGCCGTCGTCACCCGCACCGCCGGGCTCCTCGGCGCAGGCCGTCAGTGCGCCGACCGCGAGGATGCCGGCGAGAGCAAAACTGGCCAGTCGTCTCATGTTCCACTCCTTGCTCGTGTCCTTGCTCATGGGCGCAGGGAAGGCGACGCACACGAAACTCGGATGTTTCATTCATGTCAACGGGCCTCAGAAAGTGAACAATCAACCCCGGTGACGACCCCCTTTGAGTGTTCGATCGGTCAGGGGTGGTTAACATCGACTCGATGGCCGTCGCGGTCGGGGGTTGTGACAGCGCAGGCAGTCGCGTCGCCATCCGTCTCACGAGCCACTCTCAGCGGTGCGTGGCGACCGGATACGGGAATGTTCACTTCACAGAAAGAGAACAGGAGTTTCCATGGGGGCAGAGACCCGGCAACCCGCCGACATGAGCGGGCGAAAGCCCCGGGAGCGGAGAGACCGCATCAAAGGCCGCGTCGTGGACGAAGGCTTCGTCCGGATCGAGCAGTTGGCCGACGAACTCGGCGTGACCCCCATGACCATCCGCCGCGACCTCGACCACCTGCAGAGCAGAGGCTGGCTCCGCAAGGTCCGCGGCGGCGCCACCGCCCAGCCCTCGACCGCGTTCCACGGCGACGTGCGCCACCGCACCCAGGCGATGACGGCGGAGAAGGACGCCCTGGCGCGCGCCGCGCTGCCGCTGGTCAGATCCGGCCAGTCGGTCATCATCGACGACAGCACGACGGCGCTGGCGCTGTCCCGGCTGCTGTCCCAGCACGCGCCGCTGACCGTCATCACGAACTTCGTCCCGGTCACCCAGGTCCTCGCCGGCAGCCCGGGCATCGAGCTGATCTCCCTGGGCGGCACGTACTACCCCGCGTACGACGCCTTCCTCGGCCTGCGCACGGTGGACGCGGTCACCAGCCTGTACGCCGACACGCTCTTCGCCTCGACGACGGCGATCACCCGCGGTCACTGCTACCACCAGTCGCAGGAGACGGTGGCGGTCAAGCGGGCCCTGATGGAGGCGTGCGCCCGCAAGATCCTCCTGGTCGACCACACCAAGTTCCGCCGCCGGGGGCTGTACCAGCTGGCGCCGGTGACGGCGTTCGACCTGGTGATCGTCGACTCGGGCATTCCGCCGGCGGACCTCGACGCGCTGCAGGCGGACGGGGTGGAGGTGCTGGTGGCGCACCCGGAGTGAGCCCGGGTCCCGCCGGCCGGCCGTTCCGGCCGCGGTCAGCCGCCGTCGTCGGGGGTGCGGTCCTCCTCCTCGTCGACGATGTGGACCGCCGCCTCCTCCGCCGAGGCCGCGGCGCCGTCGATGCCCGTGTCGGCGGCGACCAGGTCCTTCTCCGCGTCCTCGTGCGCGCCCTCGTCCGGGGCGACGAGACGGCCGGCGCGGCGGTCGCCGACCTCGTCGTCGATCAGCTCGCCGTCGGTGCCGACGGTGTCGCCGAGGCCGTTGCCGTCGGGCAGGAGGGGCGCGTCGGGGACCTCCTCGGCGAGGCGCTCGTCCAGGGACCCGCCCCGGCGCTGCTCCGCGGCGGTGACGCCGGCGTGCTCGACGCCGCGGGGCCGCTCGGGCGGCGAGTAGCCCTCGTCCAGGGGGTCGACGTCCCCGTCGAGGGTGTCCTCGGGCGGCAGCAGCCCCTCGTCGTCCTGGGCCCCGTCGCCGGGCGGGCCGGCGGCGTACGGCTGGTAGACCTCGTCGCCCGCAGCGCTGTCGTCTTCGCCGTCGCCGCCCGTCACACGTGCCTCCCGTGGAGAAGTTCCCGCTGGGGTCATCGTGGGCGGCGTGCCGGGGCCCGGACACCCGGGACGGCCCGATCGGGTGGCGGGGGCGACGGTATTGACGAGCGATTGTGGCGTTGCAATTCTCATATGACCCGATTGGGAGCGCTCCCATGGAGTGCTCACGCCCCACAACTGGAGACCCCCCATGCCCCGACCACCGCGCAGACGACGCCGGCCGGCGCTGCTGCGGGCCGCGCCGGCAGCGCTCCTCGCCGGTCTGCTCTCCGTGGCCGCCCTCCCGTCCCACGCCGCCGCCCAGGAGCCCGCGGACGCCGCCGCGCCGGCCGTCTACGAGGCCGAGGACGGCGAACTCAGCGGCGTCGTCGTGGAGTCGACCGCGCCGGGTTACTCCGGCACCGGCTACGTCGCCGGCTTCGACGAGGCGTCGGACCAGGTCACCCTCACCGTCCCCGACAGCCCCGGCGGCCTGCACGACCTGACGGTCCACTACCGCGCGCCCTACGGCCAGAAGACCGCCACGCTGCGGCTCAATGGCGAGGGCGCCGGAGACGTCACCTTCGCCGCCACCGACACCTTCAGCACCGTCTCCGCCGGCAGGGTGCTCCTGCGGGAGGGCGCCAACACGGTGACGATCGTGAACAACTGGGGCTGGTACGAGATCGACGCCATCAGCCTCGCCCCCAGCGAGCCCCGGCCGCCGCACCAGGTCTCCGGCGTTCCCGTCGACCCCGACGCCACGCCCGAGGCCCGCGAGCTGCTGGCCGACCTCACCGCGAACTACGGCGAGAACATCCTCAGCGGCCAGCAGGACATGGACTCCGTCCGGTGGCTGGAGGACAACGTCGGCAAGACCCCGGCCGTCGCCGGGCTCGACATGATGGACTACTCCCCCAGCCGCGTCGAGCGCGGGACCACCTCGACCGAGGTCGAGAACGCCCTGGCCTGGGACGAACGCGGCGGCATCACCACCTTCACCTGGCACTGGAACGCCCCGGCCGGGCTGATCGACGAGCCCGGCAAGGAGTGGTGGCGCGGCTTCTACACCGACGCCACGACGTTCGACGTGGCCGCGGCGCTCGCCGACCCGCAGTCCGCGGAGTACGCGCTGCTGCTGCGCGACATCGACGCCATCGCCGGGGAACTCCTGCGGCTGCAGGCCGCGGACGTCCCCGTGCTGTGGCGCCCGCTGCACGAGGCCGAGGGCGGCTGGTTCTGGTGGGGCGCGCACGGCCCCGGGCCCGCGAAGGAGCTGTGGAACCTGATGTACGACCGGATGGTCAACCACCACGGGCTGCACAACCTGATCTGGGTGTGGAACTCCGTCGACCCCGAGTGGTACCCGGGCGACGGGACCGTGGACATCGTCAGCGCCGACACCTACCCGCCCGTCGGCGACCACGGCCCCGTCAGCGGCACGTACGAGAAGCTCGTCGAACTCGGCGGCGACCGGAAGCTCGTCGCCCTCACCGAGACCGGGTCGATCCCGGACCCGGAGCTGCTGCGGGCGTACGAGGCCGACTGGAGCTGGTTCACCACCTGGAGCGGCGACTTCATCCAGGACGGCGAGCACAACCCGCCGGACTTCCTGGACCGGGTGTACCACGACCCGGGCGTCATCACCCTGGACGAACTCCCGGAGTGGCGTTCCGCGGGGGCCTGCTGACGGACCGGCGGCGCGTGCACGCACCCGCGGGCGCGCGCCGCGCGGCCGGCCCGGCCTTCCCGTCGCGGCGGCGCGGGCCTCACTGCTCGTCGGTCACCAGCCGCAGCGACACGGAGTTGATGCAGTAGCGCTGGTCGGTCGGGGTCGGGTAGCCCTCGCCGGTGAAGACGTGGCCCAGGTGGGAGCCGCAGCGGGCGCAGCGCACCTCGGTGCGGGTCATGCCCAGCGAGCGGTCCTCCAGCAGCTCGACGGCCGCGCTCCGCGCGGGGTCGTAGAAGCTCGGCCAGCCGCAGTGGCTCTCGAACTTCTCCGTGGAGCGGAACAGCTCCGCGCCGCAGGCGCGGCACTCGTAGACACCCTCGGTCTTCGTGTCGGTGTACTCGCCGGTGAAGGCGGGCTCGGTGCCCGCCCGCCGCAGGACGCGGTACTCCTCGGGCGACAGCTCCGTGCGCCACTGCTCGTCCGGCTTGTCGACCTCGTACGTCATGTCAGCCCTCCAGTCGGGACAGGATCCTCGGTCCCAGCTCGGTGACGTCCCCCGCCCCCATGGTGAGAACGAGATCGCCGGGCTTCGCCATTCCGGCGACGAGGCCGGGGACGGCGGCCGGGTCGGGCGCGGGGGTGACGTCGGCGCCCCGGGCGCGCGCCGCGTCGATGATGATGTCGCTGGTCACGCCCGGGATCGGGTCCTCGCGGGCGGGGTAGATGCCGAGGACGACGGCGGCGTCCGCGAGCGCGAGTGCATGGCCCATCTCGGCGCCCAGCTCGCGGGTGCGCGAGTACAGGTGGGGCTGGAAGACCACGAGGATGCGGCCGGGGCCGCCGTCGTGGCCGTCGTCGGCGGCGGCCCGTACGGCCTGGAGGTCGGCGGTCATCTCGGTCGGGTGGTGCGCGTACGTGTCCACGACCCGCACGCCCGCGGCGGTGCCCCTGGTCTGGAGCCGCCTGCCGACCCCGGTGAACGACGACAGCGCCGGCGCCAGCTCCGCGGCGGGCACGCCGGCCGCGGAGCCGGCGGCGAGGGCGGCGACGGCGTTGTGGGCGTAGTGGCGGCCGGGGACGGAGACGCCGAAGGTGTGCTCCGCGCCGTCGAGCAGCACGGTGACCTCACTGGTCAGGCCCTTGGGGGTGACGCCGAGCACGCGCGCGTCGGCGTCGGGTGACTCGCCGTAGGTGACGGTGCGCACGCCGCTGCCGGCCAGCCGCCGGGTCAGCTCGCGGGCGCCGGGGTGGTCGGCGGAGACGACGAGGGTGCCGCCGGGGACGATGCGGGCGGCGAACGTCTCGAAGGAGGCGTAGACCTCCTCCAGCGAGGCGTAGTTGGCGTGGTGGTCCAGCTCGACGTTGAGGACGACGGCGACCTCGGGCGCGTACGTGTGGAAGCTGCGGTCGCTCTCGTCGGCCTCGGCGACGAAGACCTCGCCGAGGCCGTGGTGCGCGTTGGAGCCGGGGACGTCGATGTCGCCGCCGACGGCGTACGACGGGTCGCGGCCGAGGGTGCGCAGGGCGACGGCGAGCATGGCGGTGGTGGTCGTCTTGCCGTGGGTGCCGGCGACGGCGACGGGGCGCAGCCCGTCCATGACGGCGGCGAGCGCGTCGGAGCGGTGCACGACGGGCAGGCCGCGCTCGCGGGCGGCGGCCAGCTCGGGGTTGTCCTCGCGGATGGCGGAGGAGACGACGACGGCGCTGGCGGCGGGGTCGAGGTGCCCGGCGGCGTGGCCGAGGTGCACGACGGCGCCCAGCTCGCGGAGGGCGGCGACGGCGCCGGACTCGCGGGCGTCGCTGCCGGCGACGGCGGCGCCGCGCTGGGCGAGGATCTTCGCGATGCCCGACATACCGGCGCCGCCGATGCCGATGAAGTGCGGACTCTCCAGCGTGGGCGGGATCCCCGGGGTCATGTGGTGTGCGCTCCTTGGGCTCGGTTGGGACGCGACGATTCTTCCATCCCGCGACGGCGTTCCGGGCCGGGCACCCCGCCGGCCCGGCGGTCCGGCGACCCGGCGGCCCGCCGCGGGCGCGCCCCGGGCCCCGGGCGG
>NZ_BAAAPF010000126.1:0-18712 GCF_039531005.1 Streptomyces synnematoformans | reverse complement strand
GGAGGAGGTCGCCCGCCGGGAGGCCGAGCGCACGGCCCGGCGGGACGCCGAGCGCGACGCCGCACGGGCACGGGCGCGGGCCGAGCAGAGCCGCGCCGACGAGCGCGGTCTCGACGAGGTGCGGACCCTCCTCGACGAGGCCCGGCGGTCCGGCGCCCCGGCCGGGCTCGACGACCTGGAAGGGCGGTGGGCCGGCCTGCGGGAGCGGGCGGCCCGCGGCGAGCAGCTCGGCGGCGCGGTGGAGGAGCTGCGCGGCCGGGTCGTGAGCCTGGGCCCCCCGGAGGCCGGCGCGGCCGGTACGGAGGACGGCGCCGCCGTACTCGCCGGGCTGGAGCGCCGCTTCGCCGCGGCCGGGGCGGACGGCGCCGCCCTCGACCCGGACGGCCACCGGCGCTGCACCGACCTGCGCGACCAGTTCCGCGCCGCCGCCGCGGCCGTCCGGCGGGTCCGCTTCGAGGCGCTGCGCGGCACCGCAGAACACGCCTTCGCCCGGCACGCGGCGGCGGTCGGCCAGGCGCGGGAGGCCGCCGCGCGGGAGGCCGGCGAGGCGCCGCCGCGCGCGGGAGAGGAGGCGGCAGAGGAGGCGGCGGAAGCGGAAGCGGAGGCCGGAGCGGAGACGGAAGCGAAGACGGTGCGGGCGGAAGCCGCGGAGCGCGAGCGCGCCGAGGCCGTGGAGGCGGCGCTGGAACTGGCGCTCGCGGAGGCCGCGGAACGCCTCGACGCCGTACGCCCCGCGGCCGAGGGCGTCGTGGACACCGCCGCCGACCTGGGCGCCCCGGAGATCGCCGACGACGTCGCGGACGCCCTGCGCACGGCCACCGAGGCGCTCGCCGCCCGCTCGGCGGCCGGTGCGCTCGCGGCGGTCGCCGGGGTCGAGCGGCTGCTGCCCGACGCCGAACGCCGGCTGGACGAGCTGGAGCTGGCCGACGAGCGGCGCCGCGACCTGGTGGCGGCGCTCAAGGACGCCATGACCGACGAGGGCTTCGCCTTCGAGGGCGGGGAGAGCGAAGGCGACAGCTTCCGGCTGCACTTCACGCGGCCGACCGGAGCCGCGTACGAGGCGACGGTCGCCAGCGAGGACGACGGCACCCCGGTCCTCGTCTACCACGTGGCGGGCGAGCCGGACGTGACGCTGTCCGCGCCCGGGGCCGAGGCGGTGTGCGACGCCACCGAGGCGCTGCTGGAGCGCGTGCACGGCTCGCTGGGCGGCGACGACGGCTTCGTACCGGGCGAGCTGACCTGGGACGGCAAGCCGCCGGACCGGCGGGCCGAGCCGCTGCCGCACGACACCTCCTGGAGGTGGACGGCGCCGTGACCGCGGTCGACTTCACGAAGAGCGGCGACGAGGGCCGCGACGAGGACGCGGGCGCGCCGGGGCCGGTGACCGCCGACGGCATGATGCCCCTGTGGGCGGTGTCGCTCGGCTGGGAGCTGCGGCGCGGCCGCCAGGTGGTCCTCAGCGGGCAGATCCGGGACCGCTGGTGGTTCGACGACGCGCCCGCCGACTTCCGGGCGGTGGTCGCGGGGGTGCTGGAGGCCCGCGGCGCCGACGTGGTGGGCTGGTGGGATCCGGTGGCCGGACTCACCTTCCCGCTGCCGGACCACGCGGAACGCTTCGCGGAGCTGGCGGCGGACCGGCCCCGTACGGCCGCCGGGAACAGCGGCCGGCCCGCCGGCGGTGGGGAGCGGCCGGGCGGCGAGCCGCGCACCCGGCGCGGCGCCGAACGCGAGCGGGACCGCGCCGGTCTGCTCGCCCCGCGCCGGGCCGCCGCCGGGTGGTCGTTCGACGACGTGGTCGCCGCCGTGCACCGCGTCGTCGCCTCGCCCGACACCGCCACGGCCTTCGTCTTCCAGGACGTCGACCACCATCTCCCGCCCGGCCGGCCGGAGTCGAACGCCGGCTATCTGCGGCTGCGCGCGGCGATGGCCGACGCCGTGACCCCCCGCGCCGCTCCCCCGGACCGCCGGCCGCACGCCCGCAACGCCGTGCTCTGCGCGGTCGGCGACGTCGGCCGGCTGCCCGGCTGGTTCCACCTGGAGGACCCCCGGATCGCCACCCTGCACATCGGCCCGCCGGACCCGGGCGAGCGCCGGCTGTGGCTGACCTGGCTGCGGGACCGCTTCAACGGCGCCGCCGACGCCACCCGGAACGAGGTGGAGGCGCTGGTCGGCGCGACCGACGGGATGTCCGGCTGGGACATCGACGCCCTCGCGCGGACGTCGTGGCTGCGCGACGCCCCCGTGCAGAAGCCGGACAAGCTGCTGGAGGTGCACCGGCTGAACGTGAGCGTCGACCCGTGGACCCAGCTGGACCGGGAGACCGTCGCCCGCGCGGCCGACGTGCTGGGCACCCGGGTGGTCGGGCAGCGGAAGGCCGTCGACGCGGTGGCCGCCGCGCTCCAGGCCGCGTTCGTGGGCGTCGACTTCGGCGGCTCCGGCACCGCCCGCCCGCGCGGCGCGTTCTTCTTCGTCGGCCCGACCGGCGTGGGCAAGACCGAACTCGCCAAGGCCGTCGCCGAGCTGATGTTCGGCGACCAGAGCGCGTACGCCCGCTTCGACATGAGCGAGTACCGGATGGAGCACGCGGCCGAGCGGCTCGCGGGGGCCCCGCCCGGCTACATCGGCCACGAGCAGGGCGGGGAGCTGACCCGGCGGGTCCGGGAACGGCCGTTCAGCGTCCTCCTCTTCGACGAGATCGAGAAGGCGCACCCCCGGGTGCTGGACAAGTTCCTGCAGATCCTGGAGGACGGCCGCCTCACCGACGGCCGCGGCCAGACCGCCTACTTCTCCCAGTGCCTGATCATCTTCACCTCCAACACCGGTGCGGAGGCCGTCCAGGACCTGCTGTACGAAGGCGACGACGACCTGCCGTACGGCGTGCTGGAGGCGCACTTCACCCGGGCCGTGGAAGAGAAGTTCCGGCAGATCGGCCGGCCGGAGATCTACGGCCGGCTCAAGCCCGGCGTGGTCGTCTTCGACATGCTGCGCCGCGAGCACATCGTGAAGATCGCCGACCGGCTGCTGGGCCAGCTCGCGGAGTCCGTCCGCGAGCGCCACCGGGTCGTCCTCGTGCCCGACACGGACTCGCTGCACCCCTGGATCACGGAGCGGATGAGCGACCCGGAGCACCAGGCGTACGGCGGGCGCCAGATCCGCAACGAGATGGAGCGGCTGCGGGCGGCCGTCGTCACCCACTTCCTGGCCCGCAGGCCCGCCCCGGGCAGCCGGCTCCGGCTCGGCGTCGACGCCGACGGCACCGCGTGGGTCAGGACCGGGGAAGGGGAGCGCTGAACATGCTCGGTATCGCCCTGGGCCACCGCGTGGCCCGGATCGGCCGGACCGGCCCGGACGGCCGCCCGGAGATGACGGTCACGGACCTTCAGGACGCGGACGGCGTCGCCGACCCGGCCGCCGCGCTGGCGGTGCTGACGGCAGGCGCCGCCGGGGCCGCCGGGACCGCCGGCGAGGAGGCCGTGTTCGGCCTGCCCGCGTCCGCCGGCCGCGGGGCCGAGGCCCGGCTGCGCAGCGCCCTCGAGGGCGCCGGTCTCACCGTCGGGCGGATCGTGCCGGAACCGGTCGCGGCGGCCGTGCACTACGGCGCGATCAGCGAGGGCGTACGCCGTACGGTCCTGGTGGTCGACCGGACCGCCGCGGCGGTCGCCCTGACCGTCCTGGACATCGCGCCGAACCTGACGGTCCGCGTCGTCAGCACGCACACCGAGGATCCGGCCGCCGACCGCGCGCTCCCGGCCGTGGCCCGGGTGCTGGCCGAGACGCTGCCGGACGCCGTGCTCCTGTCCGGGGAGCACTACGCCGCACCCGGCCACCGCGAGGAGATCGAGAGCCTGCCCGGGGCCCGGGGGGTGACGGTCCGCTGCACCGATCCCGAACTGGCCGTCGTCCACGGCCTCCTGCGGCTGGACGACGACTTCGGTCCGTTGCGCGTCACGACCGGCCCGGCGCCGGCGCGTACCGGGTTCTCCGCCCCTCTGGAAGACCCCGAGCCGCACGCCTGGAGGCAGCCGCCCGACGACCCCGAGCCCCGGCGGACCGGCCCCGCCCCGGCCGGGGCGGCCGGACGGCACGAAGACGGCGCGGCGCCCGCGGAGGTGCCGACCGCGCCCACCGGTGCCGGCACCGAGCCCGGGCCGGAGCCGGAGCGCGAGCCGGAACCGGCGCAGGAGCAGGAGCCCGGACCGGAGCCGGAGCACGGACCGGAACCGGCGCAGGAGCCGGAGCCCGCACCGGAACCGGGACCCCGGCCGGAGCCGGAGCCCGCCCCGCGGCCGGAACCGCGACCGGCCCCCGGACCGGAGCCCGCGCCCGCCCCGGAGACCGGCGCCCTCCACTCCGTACCCGTCACACAACTCCAGGCCATGCGCCGGGACGACCACCTCCTCGTCCTCTGGGCCTGGCCCGACTCCGCCCTGACCGCGCGCGTCCGCTGGCGCCGCGAGGACGCGGCGGCCACCGGCGACGGGCCGCGCGACGGCGACATCCGCTGCCAGCGCCGCGTCTACGAACACGACGGCGGGCTGGACCTCCACGTCGGCCGGGGCGCCGTCACGCTCACCGTCGAGGCCCTGGTCCCCGACCCCGCCGTCGACACCGAGGGCGCCGCCGCCCTGCGCGTCCCGGCCGAACCGCCCATCGTCGAGTACGAGCCGTCCCTGCGCCGCCGGCTCACCGGCGGCCGCGTCGCGACGGTCACCTTCACGGCCCGTACCGGCTGCGACCTCCCCGCGCTCCGGATCGTCCACGGACTCGGCCGCTACCGCCCCACCAGCACGGCCGAGGGAACCGTCCTGTACGAGGTCCCCGCCCAGCGCCTCCCGGCCGGCACCCCGCTCACCGTGGAGTTCCCGCTGCCCGGCACCCGGGGGCCGTCCTGGCTCGTCTGCTTCCCCGCCGACGGCCCCGCGTCCGGCCGGGATCGCGACCGCGACCGGGGCGGGGACCGGGAACCCGACATCGACATCCGCCCCACGGCGCTGCACCGGCTGCGAGTGACCTGAATGGCCAGAAGACTCACCTGCCCCTACTGCTACGAGACGCTCGTCCCGCGGGAGATCCGGTTCCGCTGCCACAGCCGGCTCAGCCGCACCGGCAGACAGTGCCGGCGCCGCCGCGACCCGGTCCTCGACGAGCGCTTCGGCCGCCGCCCCAGCCACGACGTGGGGCCGGACTTCGCCGCCGACGGCCGCAGGCCGACGGCGGTCTGCCCGGACTGCGACGGCGAGACGACGTACCGCATCTGCCCGGTCTGCCACGTCGAACTGCCGGTGCAGTTCGGCATGGTGGAGAACCGGCTGATCGCCATGGTGGGCGCCCGGTCCTCCGGCAAGACCATCTACATGACCGTGCTGCTGCACGAGATGCGCCACCGGGTCGGCGAGGCGTTCGGCGCCGCGCTGATGGGCCTGGACGACGCCACCATGCGCCGTTACGGCTCCGAGTACGAGGACCGGCTCTACCGGGACCGGCGGATGTTCCCGCCCACGCAGACCGCGACCACCAACGCCAACCGGGTCGAACCCCTGGTGTTCCGCTTCGGGCTGCGCCGCAGGAGGCTCTTCGGGGAGCGGCCGCAGCACACCGTGCTGTCGTTCTTCGACACGGCGGGCGAGGACTTCAACAGCCGGGAGAGCGTCGAGCTGAACACCCGCTACCTGACCAACGCCGACGGCATCATCCTGCTGCTCGACCCGCTCCAGATGCCGGGCGCCCGGGACCTGGCGGCACCGGGCACCGCGCTGCCCGGCCTCGACGGCATCGACCCGCCGATCAGCCTGCTGAGCCGGGTGAGCAGCATGCTGCTGGCCGCCCGGGGCGGCCGGGCCGTGCGCATCGACACCCCGATCGCCGTGGTCTTCTCCAAGATGGACGCCTTCTGGCACCTGCTGGAGAACGGCAGCCCGCTGCGGTCGCACGCGCCCGCGCGCGGCCGCTTCGAGGTCGGCGACAGCCTCAGCGTCCACGAGGAGGTGCGCCGGCTGCTCAAGGACTGGGACGGGGTGCCGATCGACCAGTCGCTGGAGAACACCTTCGCCCGCTACCGCTACTTCGGCGTCTCCTCGCTGGGCCGCAGCGCCACCCCCGACGCCCGGGTCGCCGACACCGGCATCCAGCCCTACCGGGTCGCGGACCCGCTGCTGTGGCTGCTCAGCGAGTTCGGTTCGGTGCCGAAGGCGGGCCGGGGATGAGCGGCTTCCAGCAGCTCTACTACACCTCCTGCGAACACGGGCTCAGCGGCTCCGCCGGCTTCCAGTTCAACGCGGTGAGCGAGGGGGTGTCGGCCGAGACCCGGCACCGGGTGGAGGGGCTGGCCGGGTACGAACCCCCGCGCGCCCTGGTCGAGTCGGACACCGCAGAGCTCCTGGCCCGCTGCCCCGTCAACCTCTGCCACACCCCCGGCCGGCCGGGCGGCGTGACCACGCTGTGCGTGCGGTACGCCGGCCGGGACTCGGCGCGCCGCTTCGGCAACTACTTCGCCCACGCCCTGCACACCGAGGGCGAGTTCACCCGGGACAGCGGCGGGCTGCTGGCGATCGAGCTGTGGGACTCCCCGCTGTGGACGTCCCGGGTCGCCGCGACCACCGAGATCCCGGAGCTGTCCGCGCCCCTGCCGCGCGGCCCGCTGTCCCCCCGTTCCGTACGCGCCTTCCTGCGCGCGCACCCGCACGCGGAGCAGTTGCCCGCCCTGCTGGCCGCGGTGTTCGCGGCGCTCGCCGAGGACGGCTCGGTGGTGGTGGTCGACGAGTCGACCGACCGGATCGCGCACTGGTTCGCGGCGGTCTCGTACCTGCTGCCGCCCGCGACGGCCCGCTCCCTGTCCTTCGCCACCTACGTCTTCCGCCCCGCCCGCAGCCGCCTGCACCTGATCGGCTCGGTGCCCGGGGCGGACCTCGCGTTCGGCCCCGACGACGGGGAGTCGTACACGGTCTTCGACTTCTCCGCGGGCCGGTTCCCGGAGGTCGTGCCCGCCCCTCCCCTGGTGCACCTGCTGACCCGGATCGGGGTCGGCTCGGTGCGCTCGGTGTGGTCCTGGACCGCCGAGTACACGGACGGCGAGGAGCGGCACCCCGCCGACTGGCACGCCCCGGTGGCGGCGGCCGCGGCGGCCGGCGGCGTCGGGCCTGCCGGCCCCGACGTCCGCGCGGTGATCGACTGGCTGCCCGGCGCGGACCACCTCGGGCCGCGCCGGGCGGCGGTGGCGGCGGACATCCACGACAAGCACCGGGAGCTGGACGACGACCGGCTGGCGGTGCTGAGCGCCGCCGCCCGGGCGGGCGGCGACACCGCGCTCCACCGGGAGCTGGAGGGCCGGCTCCACCGCTCCCGGATCCGCGCCTACGCGTCCGGCGCGCCGGACGCGCCGGATCCCGTGCCGCTCACCGACCCCGCCGAGCGGGCGGAGGGCACGGCGCTGTGGCACAGCCTGCTCGGCGAGGCCACCACGACCCGCCGGCGGGTCCGGCTGCTGCTGTGGGCGGCGGGGGCGCGGCTCGACGTGCCGGCGGAGGTGCTCGCGGCCGAGAGCCGGGACGCGGCCCGCGCCCTCCTCGGCGTCCCGGGCGCGGGGGCGGCGCTGGAGCAGGACGTCGCGTACCTGGTCCGCGTCCTCCCGGAGTTCCGGGCCGCGCTCGCGGCCGCGGTGCGGGAGGCGCTGGAGGCGCGGGGCGGTCAGGAGCAGCTCTTCGCCCAGTTCCCCGCCCAACTGCTGGAGGAGAAGGACCTGGAGGGCCAGCCCCGGCTGCTGGAGCACTACTGGCGAGCGCAGGCCGAGCGGAACCCCGCGCGCACGGTCGACCTGCTCTTCCGGATCCTGGCGGTACGCGGCGAGCCCGCGCCGGACGCGGAGCTGCTGCGCGGGCTGTGGCGGCGGCCGTCGCCGGCCTGGCGGCACGGGGAGGCGACCGAGATCGCCCGCCGGCTGCCCGCGGACCGGCCGCCGGGCGACGCGGTCGCCGAGTGGTTCGACCGCTCGGTGAAGCAGCCGATCGACGACGAGCGCGCCCTGCGGCCCTGCCTGGAGCTGTGCGCCGTGCTCGCCGCGCCCCGCCGCTACGCCTGGCTGAAGCCGGTCACCCAGGAGTGCGTACGGATCACGCTCGAACTGGACGCGGCGCTGGGCGCGGCCACCGAGGCCACCGCGCTCGCCCGCGCCTTCCGGATTCCGCAGATCGACGCCTGGGCGCCGACGCTCGCGCTGAAGCGCCACCGGCTCGTCCCCGCCATGCTCCGGCTGCCCGCCGACCCGCGCCTGCTGGCCGCGGAGATCGGCGAGTTCGACCACTCGACCGCCGACGGCTACCTGCGCGCCGTGCACCGGGCCACCCTGTCCTCGTCCGCCGTCGGCGACGTGCTGTTCAGCCATCTCACCGGTCTCCTCGCGGCCTACGGCGCCCGGGCCCGGATGGCGCACGGCCACCGGGAACTCGTCGAGGCGGTGCACCTGCACCTCACCGGGCGGTGGTCCGCCCCGCAGCTGGAGCGGATGTCCCGCGCGCTGAAGCGCTGCGGCTCGGAACTCGCCGGCGCCTACGCGGAGCACGCCGAGCAGCGGCTCGGCCGGCTGCAGAAGTGGAGCCGCCGGCGGAGCCGGCGGCGGCCCCCGGACGGCTCCCGGCCGGAGCGGGGGTGACCGCCGGTGTCCGACATCGTGATGTTCGTCCTCGTCCCGGCCGTCTACCTGGCCCTGCTGCTGCTCTATCTGTTCGTCGCGCCGTTCATCGCCGCCCTGCGCGCCCTCGCCCTGCTCAGCGAACTGGTCTGGCGCTACGCCCGGCTGCTGGACGGGGTGCTGCGCCGGCGCACCCCCGAGTTCGTCACCCTCCCGCCGTACCGCCCCGCCGAGGAGACGGCCTACCGCACCTACTTCTACGGCCCCGCCACCCGCGACCTGCGCCAGCTCCTCACCCTGGGGCGGCGGCTGTACGTCCGCACGGTCGCGGACGCCTGCCGGCGCGTGGCCGCCGCCCAGTTCACCGCGCCGACCGTGCACCGGGCCGTCTCGGTGCCGTACGGCGTGACCCTCCTCGTCGGCCTCGGCGCCGGCGCCGTCCTCGGCGCGCCCCTGCTGGGGCTGCTGTTCGGCGTCCAGGCGCTCGGGGTGGCGCTGCTGGCGGGCGGCGCCCGGCTGACCGCGCTCACCCTGCGGGCCGCGGACCGGACGGTGCTGGTCCTGCGCGGGCTGCCGCGCGGCATGCTCTGCCCCAGCTGCTTCGAGCGGGTCCCGTATCCGCAGTACGAGTGCCCCCGCGCGAGCTGCCGGCGCCGGCACGTGGACATCCGGCCGGGCACCTTCGGGCTCTTCCGGCGCCGGTGCGCCTGCTCCGCCCGGATGCCGACGCTGCTGATGCTGATGGGCAGGGACGCCCGGCTGAGCGGCTTCTGCGTCCACCCGGCCTGCGGCAGGCCCATGAACCCGGACGCCGGGCACATGCCCGAGCTGATCCTGCCGCTGGTCGGCGGCCGGGCCGCGGGCAAGACGCAGCTGATGGCGGCGATGGTGAAGGCGATGGAGGACGCGGCGGCGGGCGGCGGACCGGCGGTCCGGCTCGCGGATCCCGAGACGAGCGCCAGCCAGCGGGTGCTGACCGACGTCCTGGTGATCCAGGGCCACCCCCGCCCCACCCAGAAGGCGCTGCCCCGGGCCCACTCCCTGGTGCGCGGCAGCGGCCGCGGCGAACGCCTCGTCCACATCTTCGACACGGCCGGGGAGCGGTTCCTGAACCGCGAGGAGACCGACGCGCTGCGCTACGTCCGCGAGGCCGGCACCTTCGTCCTCGTCCTCGACCCGATGTCCGTCGCGGAGTTCTGGACCCGCCTCGACCCGGCGGGCCCGCGGGTGGACCGCACGCTGGCCTCGACGGTCGACCCGGAGGACGTGTTCGCCCACGCGGTCACGGCGACCCGCACCATGGGCGCCCGGCTGGACCGGGCCCGGCTCGGCGTCGCCGTCAGCAAGCGCGACCTGCTCACCGGGCAGCCCGCCCTGCTGCCCGAGCGCCCGGACGACAGCGCCGCGGTCCGGGGCTGGCTGTGCGAGCGGCTGGGGCTGCGGAACCTGGTGGAGTCGATGGAGCTGGAGTTCGGCGAGGTGCGGTTCTTCTGCACGGCGGCGGTGGCGGACGCGGAGGGGCGCGTGGACCCCAGCATTCCGGTGTTCGTCGACTGGTGTCTGGACGAGTGAGGCCGCCGGGTGCGGCTCACCGGCCGCGCCGGCGGCGGGTGCGGAGGCGGAAGACGAGCAGGCCGGCGGCGGTGAAGCCGGCCGCCCAGAGCAGGCCGAGGGCGAGGTGCGCCCACAGCGCGCTGTGGTCGAAGGCGCCGGCGACGGCGAACTGCGTCGGGCCGAAGGAGGGCAGCCACTGCAGTACCGGCTCGTTGGCCAGCGGGTTGCCCAGCGGATTCTGCAGGAACGTGTCCAGCAGCCCGCCCATGATGATCAGGAAGAAGCCTTCCAGGTCGTTCTTGACCAGCACGCCGAGCAGGAGCCCGAAGGCGCCGTAGGTGAGCGCCATGACGGTGAAGCCGGCCAGGATCGCCGACCAGCCCGCGGGGCCGGGCCGCCAGTAGGCGAGCAGCACCACCGCGGTGTACGTCGCGACGGCGGCGCTGACCAGGGCGATGGACAGGGACTTGGCGCCGACGAGACGGGACTGCCGGTAGCCGGCGAAGACCAGGCGGCGGTCGAAGACCAGGGTCCTGCGTACGGCGTCGAAGACGGCGAAGCCCGTGATCATGGTGAGGGCGTTGAGCCCGGCGGTGATCAGCGTCAGGTCGGCGGCGTCGACGACGAGCGTCTCGCCGGTGGCGAAGAGCCTGAAGTGCAGCGGCTTGTCCTCGCCGGCGGCCATGGCGCGCATGGCGGCGAACCAGACGGGGACGAAGCCCACCAGCAGCAGCGCCGCCATCCGGTTGCGGACCTGGTTGCGCAGGGAGAAGCGCAGCGCGGTGGGGAATTGCCCGTAGCCCGGGGCCGGCGTCGTGTCAGGCGCGGACATGGTCGTCCTCCGGGTGGTGGGCGCGGGGGCGGATCCGGCCGTCGACGAGTTCGGCGAGCTGGTCGAACCGCTCCTGTTCGAACACGAGATGGGTGATCACCACGATCGCCCTGCCGCGGTCGCGGAGGGTCTGGACGAGGTCCCAGAAGTGCAGGTAGGTCTCCCAGTCGAAGCCCTGGTACGGCTCGTCGAGCAGCAGCACGTCGGGGTCGTGGAGCAGGGCGAGGGCGAGGTTGACCTTCTGGCGGGTGCCGCCCGACATCTCGCCCACCGAGGTGCGCAGATACCGCTCGCCGCCCAGCTCGCGCAGCAGCTCCAGGCCGCGCTCGGTGCCGGGCAGCCGGTAGGCGGCGGCGAAGTAGCGCAGGTGCTGCTCCGCGGTCAGGCTGGGGCTGAGCACCGGCTCCTGCGGGCAGTAGCCGAGCCGGCCGTGGACGCGGACCTCGCCGCGGTCCGGCGGCTGGATGCCGGCCAGCGCCTTCAGCAGCGTGGACTTGCCGGAGCCGTTCTCGCCGACGACGGCGACGAGTTCGCCCCGCCGTACCGTGAGGTCGGCGCCGCGGAGCACGCGGTGCCGTCCGTACGCCTTGTGCACGTCCCGCGCCTGCAGCGCGGTCTCCGTCCGGGTGGTCACGCGGTTCCCTCCTCTTCCGGCTCCCGTTCCGGCTCCTCCTCCGGCGTCGCCAGGAGCCCGCCGCCGTAGATCGCGAGCATCTCCGGCGCCCAGCGCACGACGCCCTCCTCCGACAGCGGGTCCGTGCCCAGCACCCCGGTCAGGTGGTCGCGCAGCAGGAACACGGCCAGGTCGTTGGCGAGCAGGAAGGCGGCACGCACCTCCGGGTCCCGGCCGCGCGCTGCCACCCCGGCCTCCGCCAGCGCGGCCAGGGTCCGCCCGCTCAGCTCGAAGAGGCCGCGGAACAGGGCGCGGGACGCCTCGCCGCCGGTCAGCAGCAGGCGCCGCAGGTAGGCGCCCAGGGGCAGGTCCGCGGGCAGGTGCCGCAGCAGGGCCTCGGACAGCGTCCCGCCCGCCGCGGGGTCGGTCAGCATCGCCGACCCCTCGCCGGTCAGTTCGCCGAGCAGCGCCTCGAACGTCGCCACCACGTACGCGTCGACCTCGCGGCGCAGCCCGTCCTTCCCGCCGAAGTGGTGCACCACCAGCGCCGGCGACACCCCGGCGGCGGCGGCGACCTGCCGCACGCTCACCGCATCCGGGTCCCGCTCGGCGAACAGCCGCAGCGCCTCGTCGCGGATGGCGGCCCGTGCGGTGCGGTCGTCAGGGATTGAACGCATGTACAGCATGCTAAACGACTGTTCAGCACCACGGCAAGCAGGCCCGGAGGAGGCATGGGAAACCCCTGGTCAAATCCCGGTTCCGGCCGCCGCCTCAGAGGCTCCGGCCGGGCAGGCGCAGGAGGTTCAGGCGGTACTCCTCGACCTGCGGCAGGCCCTGCTCGGCGAGCCCGGCGAGCATCTCCCGGTACTCGGCGGGCAGCGCCCGGCGCATGGGCTCCGGCAGGCTGGTGAGCGTGTGCGAGTCGAGCACCCGGGCGCCGGGGCGCCAGCCGGCCACCTCCGCGGGGTCCGCGCACGCCCACCGCATCCGGGCCTCGACCTTGCTCAGCGCGTCGTGCGACTCCTGCGTGCCGACGATCCCCGGGCCCGCGGTGTCCAGGGCCAGCAGGGCGCCGGGGAACCGGGCGCCGGCCAGGTCCACGACCCGGCGCACCTCCGCCTCCGGCAGGAACGGCAGCACCGCCTCGGCGGCGAGGAAGTACGGCCCCGCGCCGCCCAGCGCGACCGCCTCGTCCGCCCACGAGCCGTCCGTCACCGAGGCGGCGAGCATCCGGCGGCGGCCGGTGTCGGCGAAGAGCGTCCGGCGCAGCTCGATCACGTCGGGCAGGTCGAACTCCAGCCAGCGCGCGGTACCGTTGTCGACGCGCTCGAAACGGGTGTTGAGCCCGGTGCCGATCTCGACCACGGTGCCGTCCGGGTGGGCGGCGAGGAACTCCCGCACCCACCGGTCGAACAGCGCGGTGCGCAGCACCGTGCCGGTCAGGCTCGCCAGGCCGTCGAAGCGGGCGAAGTCATAGGCGAGCGAGGCGACGATCTCCTCGGCCCGCGGGTCCCGCAGGGCGGGCTCGGCCCTGCCGTTCTCCACGGCGCGTCCGTAGAGGGGGATCAGCAACGTCTCCTGGACCGGGCCCAGGTCGATGCGGTGTCGGGTCACGGGTGCCTCCTGCGTGCGGGTCGGCGGGTCACGGGGCCGGGTCTTCGGCGCACGACCGGCGTTATCGATAATGATTTCCATTTTTATAGCACGCCCGGGGCAGGGGCGGCGGCGACCCTTGTCAACCGCCTCGGCGCCTTCTATCGTCTCCACGACTGGGAGCGCTCCCACAGTCCCCCACCTGAAGGAGCACCACGGATATGAGATCAGTGAAGCCCCGTATACGCGCCCTCGGAGCGGCGGCCCTCCTCGCCCTCGGCTCCCTGACCGCGTCCCTGACGACCGCCGAGGCGTCCCCGGCCGCCGCCCAGGCGGAGATCTGCGAGAAGTACGGCACCACGACGATCCAGAACAGGTACGTGGTGCAGAACAACGCCTGGGGCACGGACCAGACGCAGTGCATCACCACCACCGACAGCGGCTTCCGCATCACGCGGGCGGACGGCAGCGCCCCCACCAACGGCGCCCCGAAGTCGTACCCGTCGGTCTACCTCGGCTGCCACTACTCCAACTGCTCGCCGGGCAGCAACCTGCCGCGGCAGATCGGGTCGATCTCCAGCGCGCCCAGCCAGGTCTCCTACTCCTACGTCGACAACGCCGTCTACAACGCCTCGTTCGACATCTGGCTGGACCCGGAGCCGCGGACCAACGGGGTGAACCGGACCGAGATCATGATCTGGCTCAACCGCGTCGGGCCGATCCAGCCCATCGGCTCACCGGTCGGCACCGCCCAGGTCGCGGGCCACACCTGGGAGGTGTGGCGGGGCAGCAACGGGGCGAACGACGTGATCTCCTTCGTCGCGCCCGCCACGGTCCACAGCCTCACCTTCGACCTGAGGGACTTCATCGACCGGGCGATCGACGCGGGGCTGGCCACGGACCAGTGGTACCTGACCAGCGTCCAGGCGGGCTTCGAGCCCTGGGAGGGCGGCACCGGCCTCGGCGTGAACTCGTTCTCGGCGTCGGTCAACTGACGGTGCAGGCCGCCGCCCGCGGGCACGGTACGTCCCCGCGGGCGGCGGCGGCACGCCGGCGTCACGGCAGCGCGGTCACGCGCTGCAGGAGACGGTGGGCCAGTTCCAGTTGCCGTTGGCCTGGATGGTCACGCCCCAGTTGTTGCCGTTGCCGTTGGGGCGGGCGACCAGCGTCTGGGCATCGGGCCAGTTGGCGCTGATGTTCCAGGTGGCGATGATCTTCGCGGGTGAGGGGACGTTCATCGTCACGGTCCAGTTGCTGGAGCCGGACGTGGCGACGTTGAGGTTGTACCGGTCGCCCCACCGCTCCCCCGCGGACAGGGTCGAGGTGCAGCCCCCGGGCTGACCGGGGTTGTCGTCGCCACCACCGGTGCCGCCCACCGTGATGTTCGAGTTGCCGCTGCTCTGGTAGCCCTCGGTGGCCATGATCATGTAGTAGTTGAAGCTGCCCAGGTTCATCCCGGCCCGGGCCCAGGCGTCGAAGTGGTTGCCGGTGTTGATGGTGCCGCCGGTGCGCCTGCCGCGGTTGACGCTCCAGTACTGCGGGAAGGTCTTGTTGTCGCCTTCGATGGACGGAGCGTTGTACCGCATCGTGTGGTACAGGTCGTACGTGACGCCGTCGCTGCTCACCGAGCCCCGGTTGTCACCGGTGGGGCGGTAGGAGCCGTAGTTGTCGACGATGTAGTACTCGACGAGCGGGTTCGAGGTCCAGCCGTAGAGGCAGAGGTAGCCGTTGCCGGACGGGTTGAAGCTGCCGGAGTAGCTCACGTTGCGGCGGCTGCCGTTGCTCCAGCCCTTGCCGCAGACGAAGTTGCCGGTGTTCTGCCAGGAGGTGCTGTACTGCCCGCCGGACCCCATGGTCATGGAGACCGTGTTCTGGCTGTCGGTCCAGAACGAGAAGAAGTAGCCGTTGTGCGTGCCGGTCTGGTTGGTGGTGACCGTCTGCGCGTGCGCCGTGCCGGGCAGCAGCAGCGGCGACGCCGCCGCCACGGCCAGGCCGCCGGCGCCGGCGGCGACGAATCGTCTTCGGCTGAGCGAGCGGGCGGGTTCGTGGTGCATGTCCATGCTTCCTCCTCGACGAAGGCTGGAGAGGGACAGACAGCGTGATGTGACGTGCGGTGACGCGGATGGGCAGCGACGAACGCCTGCCGATGTCACAGAAGTTGCCTCAGACCGGACGGGGCTGTCAACAGTTTCTGCCGCAGTTTCGCAAGTTTCGACGCCGCCCAATTCGGTATCGCCGCTGCTCACTTGGACACAAAGGAACAGGAGCCGCTTCCTCCGCAAAGGATCTCGCCGAATCCTTGATCGTCACACCGGCGAGGCAGTCGAACTTTTCGATGTGATCTACGAAAATCCTCGGAAACGCGCAGGTCCGGCTCACCGGCCTCCCGGCAACCCGGCGCTACTTCAGGTGCCGGTCCAGGAACCGGCAGCCGTCCTCCAGCTCGAACCACGGGGTGCCGGTGTGGCCTCCCGGGTTGGCGTGCAGCGTCTTCTCCTTGCTGCCGAAGGCGCCGAACAGGTCGAGGGCGCGTTGCCGGGGGTTCGCTTCGTCGTCCCACTGCAGCAGGAAGAGCAGCGGAACGGTGACCTGCCGGGCCTCCTCGCGCTGGGCGCGGGGCACGTATCCCCCGGCGTGGAAGCCCGCGGCCGCGAGGCGCGGCTCGGTCACCGCCAGCCGGATGCCGAGGGCGGCCCATCCCCCGGAGTATCCGACGGGGCCGTCGATCCCGGGCAGTTCGAGGAGGGCGTCCAGGGTGGTCCGCCACTCCGGGGCCGCCTTCTCGACCAGCGGGCCGACGACTGACTCCAGGAGTTCGTCGGCCGGCTCGCCGGCCTGCACGGCCCGCCGGAGGTCGGCGCGGGCCTGCTCGTCGGCGGCGGTACGGGGACGGTCGCCGCAGCCGTCGGCGTCGATGGTGGCCACCGCGTAGCCGCGCGCCGCGGTGTACCGGGCCCGGGCCGCCAGCCGGGGGTCGGCCTTGGGCAGGCCGTTGTTGTGGGCCATCAGGACCAGCGGGGCGGGCGCGGGCCCGGGCGTCCACAGGGTGCCGGGGATCTCGCCGAGGGTGAACTCGCGTTCGCGGACGCCGTCGTCGTGGCGCCGCTCGGAAGTGACGTGCATGGTCGTGCCTTTCGGGAGTGCGCGTGAAGGCGCTCCCGGACGACCTACCGCCCGGCCGTGACCCCGGAGGGGAGCACCCGTACCGATACTGCGTTCACGGGTACCACCTCCTCGTCGTCGTGCACGGCCCCCGGGAGGCTAGCAACGGCCGCCCCGGCCCGCCAACGGGATTTCGCGCTCCCCGCCGACCCCCGCCCCGCCGGTCACCCTCGGCGGGACGAACAGCAGGGCCGTGTCCGGCCGCTCCCCCGGGTCACGGCAGGTCGTCTCCGGCGGTGCCGACGCGGTCCCACTCCACGATCACGGCCTCATGGGATCCCTCCTCGGCGTCCGCTCCGGCAGGCACCTGTTCCCGCACGGGCGCTACCTGGATACACCGGGGTCCCCGGAGTACTCCCGGCGCCGCGGGCGGACGCCGCGGGGCCGCGGGGGCGTCAGGGTCGTGTCACCTGGGTAAGACCTGAGCGGCACTTCGTGTCGTGAAAGGCTCACGCTGCGCCAGCCTGCATGAGAGCTTGACGTACGCACATGCAGTCCGGGCGGGTACTCCAAGGGGACCGAATGGGGCGGGACTTACAGCGGCTGACACTGACCGAGGCCATCGAGTCGCTGCGCCGGGATCTGGAGGCCGCGCAGCGCCAGGGGGTGGGCAGGGGCATCGGCTTCAGCGTCCAGGACATCAGCGTGGAACTGGCCGTCGAGGCCGAGCGGAGCGACAGCGTGGAAGGCGGGGTGTCCTGGTACGTGACCGCCAAGGGCGGCCGGTCGCGGATCCGGCGCAACGCCACCCGGCTGGTGGTGTCGCTGAAGCCGCGCGGCACCCTCAACGTCGCGGACGACGCCGGCCGGCCGCGCAACAGCCCCGCTCCCCGAACCGGCGACACGGCGCGGTGACGGGGTGTCCGGTGCGCTTCCGCCGGAACCGCCGGAGGGCGGTCCGGCGGACGACGAAGCCGCAGACGCCGTAGCCGGGGCCGCGCAGACCCCGGACCGGCTGGTCGAGATCAGTCTGCGGAACGGCCGGGGCGAGCCCGTCGGGCACGGGTCCGGCTGGCTGCTCGACGACGACCTCGTCCTGACCGCGGCGCACGTGCTGTGGCCCGCCGCCCGCCCGGACGCCGACGAGGTGGCGATCGAGGTCAGGTGCGGGAACGTACCGCCCCATCAGCCCTGGCACCGCTGCGAGATCGTGTGGAGCGGGCTGCCGCTCCACACCGGTCCCCCGGATGCCGGTCCCCCGCATGCCGGGGAGGACGAGCCGGCCGGTCTCGACGCCGCGCTCCTGGCGGTGACCGGCTCCGGCTGGCGGCCGCCCGACCCCGGGTGCCCGCCGCGGCTGGGCTGGCAGGGTTCGAGCATCACCGAGTTCGAGGTCTTCGGCTTCCCGGCGTTCCTCCACAGCGAGCGGCACGCGTACGACGTGCACCAGTGCGGCGGACGGCTGCGGCCGGCCAACCTGAGCCGGTCGGACGTGCGGACGGTCGAGGTCGCCGCCGAGGACGCGCCCGAGATCCCGGAGGGCTGGACGGGCATCTCGGGCTCCGCGGTGCTGGTCGGCGCGGAGCGCGCGGTGATCGGTGTGGTCGTGGGCAGCGACCAGGGCAACGCCCGCAGGCTCCGGGTCCTGCCGGTGACCCGGCTGACCGCGGACCCGGAGTTCCGCCGGCGGCGGCAGGGCCACCGGCGCGGCGAGGCCCACAGCCGGCGCACGGTGCTGGCCGCGATCCGGCTGCGGCTGGAGCGGGCCGAGCGGCTGGCGGCGGCGGGCCCCGGGCGCGCGCTGCTGGAGCGGCTGCTGTCCGACGCGCTCCGGGATCCCGAAGTGGCCGCCCTCGACGGCCCCTTCCTGCTCGCCGCCCTGGTCGACCGGCTCGCCCCTATCCCCGGCGGCTTCGCCGCGCTGGCCGCCGAGTACGCCGCGTCGTACGCCGCATCGAACGCTGACGAGGACGCCACCGGCGGCGATCTCCGCTTTCTCGCCGAGGAGTGCCGCGCCCTGGAGCTGCTGGGCGCCGAGAGCTGGGGCGGACTGCGCGGGGCCCTGCGGGTCCTGGTGCAGGACGACCTCCACGGCGTCCCCGTCACCGCGCTCTACGCCCGGGCCACCGCCGGCGCCGCGGAGCCGGCGATGCCGGCGCACTGCGACGAGCCGTGGAAGGCGTTCGTGCACCTGGTGTGCGCGGGCACGGGCACCGAGGAGCTGCCGGCGGCGCTGCGCTTCCTGGAGCTGGTCGCCAGCGCGGTCGGCGGCTCGCCCGCCGACACCGTCCGGGCGCACAACCGGCGGTGGGCGGTCCGGCTGGACATCGCCGGGCGGGCGCCGGCCGACGGCGAGGCGGCGGGGGCCGCGGCGGTGGCGACGGCGGCCGGCGGC
>NZ_BAAAPF010000125.1:0-18878 GCF_039531005.1 Streptomyces synnematoformans | reverse complement strand
GCCACCGGGCCGGCCCTGCTGCTCGGGGAGTTGCTGCCCGGCGCGGTCGCCGCGGCCGACGCCTTCACCGACCCGCCGGAGCCCCCGGCGGAGCGGCTGTTCCCCGAGGAGGCGCAGGCCGTCGCCCGGGCGGTGCCGCACCGGCAGGCGGAGTTCGCGACCGTACGGCAGTGTGCGCGCGGCGCCCTGGGCACGCTCGGCGTGGCGCCGGCCCCGCTGCTGCCCGGCCGCCGCGGTGCGCCGCGGTGGCCCGACGGCATCGTCGGCTCCATGACCCACTGCGCCGGCTACCGGGCCGCCGCGGTGGCCCGCCGCGGCGACGTGCTCGGCATCGGCATCGACGCCGAGCCCAACGAGCCGCTGAAGGACGACCTCCTGGCGGCCGTCGCCCTGCCGGAGGAGCAGGAGCAGGTGCGCGCCCGGATGCGCGGGGCGTCCAAGGTCTGCTGGGACCGGCTGCTGTTCAGCGCCAAGGAGTCGGTCTTCAAGGTCTGGTACCCGCTGACCGGGAGGGAGCTGGACTTCGACGAGGCCCGTATCGACGTGCACCCGGACACCGGCACCTTCACCGCCCGCCTCCTGGTCCCCGCCCCCACCGTCGAGGGTGTACCGCTGGAGCGCATGACCGGCCGCTGGCTGTGCCGCAACGGCCTGGTCGCCACCGCGGTGGTGCTGCGCGCGGGTGCAGAGGGGCCCACCGGGCACGACGGGCGCGCCGGGCGCGACGGGGACGGCGCGTAGGTGCGGGCGGCGCGGGGCGGGACGACGTGACGGTCCGGGTTTCCCGGCCTTTACCACGCGCGCCGGGCGACGGCGCGAGCGCGGTGGGCCGGGAGCGGACGGTGGGCGTCCTGTACGACGCGGGGTCGGCGGACGCGGCCGAGGTGGCGGCCGCCGCGCGCTGCTGCGGTGCGGAGCTGTTCCTCGTCGTGGACCGGGCCTCGGACCACGTACGGGAGCTGCTGCCGCTGCTCACCCGGCGGTTCGACCTGTGCGACATCACCGGGATGAACACGCAGGCCGCGGCGGCGGCGATCGCCGGCTTCACCCCCGACGGGCTGCTGACGTTCAGCGCGCACCGGATGGAGCTGACGTCCTCGATCGCGGCGGCGCTGGGCATTCCGTACTGGCACTCCCCCGCGGTCACCGGGCGGCTCGTGGACCGGCTGCAGCAGCGCCGGACGTTCGCCGAAGCGGGCCTGGACCACCTGCCGTTCGCGCCGGTGGCCGGCCCCGCGGACCTCGACGCCGCGCTGGCCGCGGTGGGGCTGCCGGCGGTGCTCAGGCCGCGGCACGGCTCCGGCGGCCGGCTCGTACGCCGCCTCGACAGCGCCTCCGCCGCGCACGCCGCCCTCGCGGCCTGCGCGAGCGCGGCCCCCGGCACGGACCTGCTGGTCGAGGCGCTGCTCCCGGGCGATTCCGCGGTGGCCGGGCCGGCGTGGGGCGACTACGTCTCGGTGGAGACGGCCGTGCACCGCGCGGAGTGCCGGCCGCTCTGCGTCACCGGCAAGTTCCCGCTGGCCGAACCGTTTCGGCAGCGCGGCTCGTTCGTCCCGCACACCCTCACACCGCCGCTCGCGGAACGCGCCGAGGACCTGGCGGAGGCGGCCATAGGGGCGCTCGGCATCAGCGACGGGATCGTGCACACGAAGCTGAAGCTCACCGCGGACGGTCCGCGGCTGATCGGGGTCGACGGCCGGCTGGGCGGCCTCGTCGGCGAGGTCGTACGGCGCGGGTCGGGCTTCGACCTCGTGCTGGCGGCGATGCGCCTGGCCCTGGGGCTGCCGGTGCCGGACGCACCGCGGTTCGACGGGGTCACCTACCACTACGCGCTGCTGGCACCGACCGGAGCGTCCGGCGCGCCCGCGGACCGGTCCGCGCCGGACGTACTGGACATGGCGGCCCGGCTCGACGGCCTGCGGCACCTGCCCGGCGTCGACGTCGCCGACCTGCCCACCGACACGGCGACCTGGCCGGTCCTCCGGTACGAGGCGAGCGCATGCGTCGGGCACCTGCACGGGCGTACGGCGGACCACGCGGAACTGGCCCGGCTGACGGCGGCGATCGACGAGGTCTGCCGGCCGGTGCTGGGAACCGTGTGAGGGTGCGGAGCGCTCCGCGGCGGTGCGGACGAGCGGGTCCAGCCGGTTCACCTGTTGAAGCGGGGGCGTCAGGAGGCGGCGCCCGGGCTCTGCTCTCCGCCCCGGCGAGCGCCCGCCGACGCCCCCGCCAGACCCCTCTCCGCTAGGAGTTGAGCGTCCACTTCTGGTTCGCGGCGCCGGTGCAGGTCCACAGTTGGGTCGGGGCTCCGTTCGCCGTCCCGCCGTCCACCGCGTCCAGGCACTTGTCCGCCGGCAGGTTGACGATGTCGCGGGTCGCGGAGTTGTACGACCAGCGCTGGGCGCCCGTGCCGTTGCAGTCCCACAGCTGCACCCGGGTGCCGTTCGTGGTGCCGGCGGCGGCCGCGTCGAGGCACTTGCCGAGGGCCCGGATCGTGCCGTCGGTGCCCACCGTCCAGCGCTGCGCGGACGTGCCGTTGCAGTCGTAGAGCTGGACCGCGGTGCCGTTGGCGGTGTTCGCGCCGGCCACGTCGAGGCACTTGCCGCCGGGGCCGGTGAACGTACCGGAGTCACCGCCGCCGCCACCGTCGGAGGTGCTGACGCGGACGTGGTCGACGACGAGCCGCTGCGGGAAGACCGTGCTGCCGTCGGGGTCGCCCGGCCAGTAGCCGCCGACCGCGAGGTTGAGGATCAGGAAGAACGGCTTGTCGAAGACCCAGTCCCGGCCGCCGAGGTCCGCGGGCGTGCGGGTCTGGTAGACGTTGCCGTCGACGGACCAGGTGATCCGGTTGGGCGACCAGTCCATGGCGAAGGTGTGGAAGGCGTCGGCGAACTGCTGCCCGCCGGGCAGCGTGTACCCGGCGCCGATGCCGCCGGAGCCGGAGTACCCGGGGCCGTGCAGGGTGCCGTGGACGGTGCCGGGTTCGAAGCCGACGTTCTCCATGACGTCGATCTCGCCGCTGGCGGGCCAGCCGACCTGGCCGATGTCGTTGCCGAGCATCCAGAACGCCGGCCACATCCCCTGTCCGCGGGGGAGCTTCATCCGGGCCTCGACGTGGCCGTAGGTGGTGGTGAAGCGGCCGGAGGTGTTGAGCCGGGCGGAGGTGTACTCGCACCGGCCGTACCAGCACTGGTAGTTGCCGGGGTTCTCCCGCCGGGCGGTGATGACGAGGTTGCCCTGGCCGTCGAGCGCGGCGTTGGCGTTGCCCGCGGTGTAGTACTGCCGCTCGTGGTTGTTGACGTTGTCGCCGGTCTCGGTCAGCCACTTGCCGCCGTCGACCGCCGAGCCGGCCGGGCCGTCGAAGTTGTCCTCGAACGTGACGGCGTAGGGGGCGGCGGCGCTCCCGCCGGGCTCGAGGGCCGGTGCCGCGCCGGCCGCGGCGGGCAGCGGCACCGCCAGTACGGCGGCGGCGGCCGTCGCGACGAGCACGGCCTGGCGGAACGGATGTCTGCGTCGTCGTACGAACATGGAAGCTCACCTCGATGTGGGGAGGGGCCGAGCGTGGAGCATGGTCCATACCTTTGCGCCAGGTGAGTGAACTCCCTTCATGTCCTGCAGTCAATGGGTCGGGCAGCCACTTCCGGTGTTCAACTTCCGGAGGTCGTACGACCGCACCCCTTGACAACGCACCCGGCCCTCACGACGCTCTGAGAGCGCTCTCTGCTACCGGCCCGCCGGACAGCTCCCGCCCCGGGCCGCGTACGCCCCCACAGCGAAGGAGCACCGTATGCGCCCCGCGTACCCGACCCGGCCGACACGCCGCCGCGGCCTGCTGACGGCCGCCGCCCTCCTGCTGCTCGCCGCCTACGTGCTGGCCGGCCGGCCCGGCACCACGGCCCACGGCGCGGTTCCCGCCGCCGAGGACCGGGCGCCGGCGGCGGGCGACCCGCCGCCGGACTCGTTCTGGGGCGACACGGGCAGCATCCCGCCCGCGCAGAACGTGCTGACCGTCCGGATCCTCAACCGGACCAACGGCCAGTACCCCGACGACCAGGTCTTCTGGTCCTTCAACGGCCAGACCCACTCCATCGCGGAGCAGCCCTACCTCGACATGCCGGCGAACTCCGCCGGCCGGATGTACTTCCACCTCGGCTCGCCCGACAGCCGGTACTCCGACTTCATCGAGTTCACCGTCGGCGCCGACGCCTTCCACGGCAACACCACCCGCGTCGACGCCTTCGCGCTCAAGCTCGCCATGCGGGTGCACGGCCACGACGGCACGGACAGACAGGTCGGCGAGGACTACGCGACGTTCCAGGAGTCCCGCGAGGCCACCTGGCGGAAGTTCGCGGACGCCATGCCCCCCGAGTTCGCCTCGCTCAGCGAGGTGGAGGCGCCGTACCGCATCCCCTCCCCCGGCCACGTGCCGGACTTCCGGCCGGGCGGGCAGCACGCCGGTTACCTGAGCGACTACGCCCGGTCGGTCGGGACGGATGCCACGACGCAGGAGGTCTTCGGCTGCTCCGGCCCGCTCGCGGGCGACGCCGCCCGCTGCGCCGCGCTCAACCGGCACGTCGCGGAGCTGCCGCAGGACCAGTGGCGCGACCCGGGCCTCTTCTACCGGCAGGGGCCGGCGAACTACTACGCCGCGTTCTGGCACGAGCACGCCATCGACAACCTGGCGTACGGCTTCCCGTACGACGACTACGCCGAGCAGTCGTCGTTCGTCTCGGTCCACGACCCGCGGTGGATGGTGGTGGCCGTCGGCTGGTGAGCTCCGGACGCGGGCCCCGTGGCCGGGGGTCTTCTTCCCGGCCACGGGGCTTCCTGCGGCGTCTCCGCGACCGGGTGCTCAGGGCGCGTCGACGACGATCCGCCCGTCCATCGGGATACGGCTCGCGGCGAAGCCGTAGTTGGCCTCCACCTGCGCCTGCTCGGTGGCGTTCGGAGTGGCGTTGGTGCAGTTCACGCCGCCGGTGGAGCCGGACATGAGCGACGAGCACGGCCCGGGCTTCCGGTCGGGCAGGCCGAGGCTGTGGCCCAGTTCGTGCGCGGCGATGCGGGTGGGGTCGTAGCCCTGGTAGACCGCCTGGCGGCCGAACCAGACCGTGGCGCTCCCGCCGGGGCGGACCGGACCCAGGGTGGCGCGCGGCCAGCCGTCGTCGGCGATGATCCTGATCTCGGCACGGGTGCCGGCCGGGGCCCTGACCAACGTGACGTTCTCCACGGTGGAATTCCACTGTTCGGCGCCGGCCGCCACGGCGCCCTTGAATTCACCGGCCCGGCTGTCGTCGTAGTACAACGTGGTCGCGGCCACGCGCTCCGGTGCGGGAGCGGGGGCGGCGGTGGCCCCGGGGGCCGAGGACAGGGTGACGATTGCGGCAGCGGCCATAATGCCGATACCCAACTTTCGCAGCATGCGGGGAGCCCTCCTCTTGGTGTGAGAATCGAGCACTACTGCGCAGACCCCGGTAAGGGTCGGCCCGAGTGTAGGAGGGCGCTGAGGGGCCCACAAGTGGCGGCGATGACCGTAGATTTCACGTTCTTACGGCATCTCGGCACCCCCCGTCATATTCGCGGACCGGCGGGCACGTCCGCATTCGTGCGCGCGGAATACGTACGCGCACCGCGGGTCGTTCTTCCGGTGTAGTCGAGAAGTTGAGACGAATTGCCTCCGGCGGACGATCCGCGGCGCCGGACGTCTTGGCAGACTGCGCCGGTACGCTGACCGCGGACGGCGGAGGCAGGCGTCTCCGCACGGACCGCCGTGGAGGGGACGTGGGCACGCAGACGACACCCGCCGGGGACGACCGGCCGCCCCGCGTGGTGATCGCGGACGACCAGGCGCTGGTGCGCACCGGCTTCCGGATGATCCTCGCCGCGGACGGCATCGAGGTCGCCGGCGAGGCGACCGACGGCGAGGAGGCGGTGGCCGCCGTCCGCCGCACCCGGCCGGACGTGGTGCTGATGGACATCCGCATGCCGGGCGTGGACGGGCTGGAGGCCACCCGCCGCATCCTCGGCGCGGACGCCCGGCCGCCGGGCGCGGGGGCGCCGCGGGTCATCATCCTCACCACGTACGACCTCGACCAGTACGTGTACGCGGCGCTCGCCGCCGGCGCCTCCGGCTTCCTGCTGAAGGACGTCACCCCCGAGCACCTGGCCGCCGCCGTCCGCCTCGTCCGCTCCGGCGACGCGCTCCTCGCGCCGTCCATCACCCGCCGGCTCGTGGAGCGCTTCGCCGTCCGGGACGACCGGCCGGCGACCGCGCACCGCGACCTGTCCACGCTGACCCCGCGCGAACTCGAAGTGCTGGAGTCGCTGGCGCGCGGGCACAGCAACGCGGAGCTGGCCGCCCGGTTCCGGCTCAGCGAGGCGACGGTGAAGACGCACGTGGCCCGTATCCTCGCCAAGCTCCAGCTCCGCGACCGTGCCCAGGCGGTCATCGCCGCCTACGAGACGGGGCTGGTCACCCCCGGCTCGCCGCAGTCCCCGGCCGCCCCCTGACTCAGCGCCGCACGAACACGCTGGGCGGCGGGCCGAGATAGCTGTGGCGCACGCCGCCGGTGTCGACCACCAGCTTCTGCACCACCACCGTCGGGTCCACCATCCACAGCTTCAGCACGTGCACCCCGGGCCGGGTCACCCGGTGCTCGGTCACGGTGACGTTGACGTTGTCCGAGGTGTTGCGCTCCCACTGCCTGTTCATCCGGCCGTCGTCCGCGCCGGTGACGCGGGTGATGTTCACGGTCTGCGGGGCGTCGTCGTCGAAGGCGACGGCGTAGCGCAGACCGTCGGGGGTGAGGACGCTGTTGCGCGGCGACAGGTACGCGGCCACGCGCAGCGTGCCGGTGGTGAACAGCGTCATCGTGTACTCCAGCCGCGGCCCCTCGCCGGCCGGCCGCGGCGCGGCCGTGACCGGGAAGGGCGCCATGCCGCCGGCGGTGCGCCCGATGTCGGGGATGCGGCGCCAGGCGACGCCGGCGGCGGGGACGGCGCGGGTGTGGCGCTCGGCCTCGACCGAGACGCAGCCGCCCGCCTCGACGGACCCGGCGAGCGCGGAGTGGCGCACGGACGGGCGGTGCACCCTCGCGTGCACCTCCACGGTGCGGCCGGCGCCGGTGACCAGGACGGGCACGGTGGTGGTGCCGCGGGGCGCGCGGGCGAAGTCGACGCGCAGCCGGGCGCGGATCTGGGAGGTGACGCGGCCGCGCGGGCGGTCGACGCGCAGCCAGGGCACGGCCGGCTCGATCCTGTAGCCGAAGGGGCTGCGGCCGCGGTTGAAGACCTCGATGTACGGGGCGGGGCCGCTGTCGTACGGGCTGATCGCCGGCAGCAGCGCCGGCCCGGCGGCGTCCGGCCACCACTCCTCGGAGCCCTCCACCGCCACGCCGAGGATCGCGCCGGCGGCGGGGTCGGTGCGCTGCACGGCGGGGAAGACCTCGTCGGGCAGCGCCTCGTGGTCCTTCTCGGGCTGCTGCCAGGGGGCGTTGGGGCCGTAGCGCTCGACGTCGCCGTAGCCGATCTTCGGCTGGGTCTGGAAGCCCTTCCACTTCCCGCCGGAGAGCGTGTGGTTGTAGTAGTCGGCGAGGGCCTGGTCCTCGGCGAAGAGCGCGTCGGTCTCGGCGGCGAGCTGGTTGGCGGCGGCCCGGCCCTGCGCGGCGTAGAGGAGGTTGGTGAACTCCGCGCGGCGCAGCGCGTAGACGACGGCGGTGCCGCGCACGGCGTAACGCACGAGCTGGAAGTACGCCGCCCGGTCCGCGCGGTCCAGGCGGGATTCGATGCGGTCCGCGGTGCGGGCCAGCTCCTGCCACTCGTCGGTGACCCGGTCCAGCTCGTGGTAGTTGACGCGGCTGAAGGGGGTGGCCTGGTCGTCGTAGACGACGGCGCTGGAGTCGGTGGCCGGGTCCTTGGCGGGGTCGAGGGTGATGCGGCGGTTGAGCAGTTCGGGTTTGCGGCGGGCCTGGAGGCGGCCGTACTCGTGCAGGACCTCGGCGATCGCGGCGGCGTGCCGGGGGCCGAAGTTCTCGGCGGCGTAGCGGCGTTCCCACTCGGGCAGGTTCTCCACCGGCCAGCGGTCGGGGTTCCAGGCGTAGTCCAGGAAGTACTGGGTGGGCAGCTCGTTGGACTTCAGGTCGCCGACGTTGGCGACCCACAGCTGCCGGATGCCGTGCGTGTACGTCTGGTGCAGCTGCTCCCAGGTGTTGGCGAGGTTGGCGGTGTCGACCCACTTGTAGTTGCGGCCGCCGCCGACGTAGTCGAAGTGGTAGTAGAGCCCGTAGCCGCCGGAGCGGGGCGGCAGCGAGGCGTCCGGCACCCGCCGCAGGTTGCCCCAGTTGTCGTCGGTGAAGACGACGGTGACGTCGTCGGGCGCCTGCATGCCGCTGTCCCAGTAGTGCTGGACCTCCTTGTACATGGTCCACACCTGCGGCACCCCGGCGGCGTCGCCCAGCTCCTCGGCGAGGATGCCGCGCTCGGTGGCGATGATGCGCTGCATCAGCTCGATGCCGTCGCCGTCGGGCAGCGAGGTGTCGCCGTTGCCGCGCATACCGAGGGTCACCACGCCCTCGAAGCCCTCGGCGGCCATCCGGCGGATGCCGTCGCGCCAGTACGCGCTGACGGCGGCCTCGTTCCGGACGAAGCTCCACTCCCCCGTGCCGCCGTACGGGTCGTGCCCCTCGGTGACGATGTTGCCGTCCTCGTCGCGCACGGCGGCGACGGCGTGCCGGTTCCACTCCTCGATGCCGCGCATCATGGGCGCCTCGTGGGAGGTGCCCATGACGATGCCGTACTCGGTGGCGGTGGCGTGGTTCTCGGGGTCGTCCTCGGCGAAGGCGCGGCCCCAGACGGCCGGCCACAGGTAGTTGGCCTTCAGCCGCAGCATGACCTCGAAGACCTTGGCGAAGAAGGCGCTGTTGAAGCCGTTGGGGTGGCCCTCGGCGTGGCCGGGGCCGAAGTGGCCGGGCGCCCAGCGGCCGAGTGCGGGGTTCTCGTCGTTGATGAAGATGCCGCGGTACTTCACCGCCGGGGTGCCCTGCGAGAACCGGCCCGGCAGCACGTAGAGGGCGTGGTGGCGGCGGGCCGGCACGTCGGCCCAGAAATGCCAGGGGGAGACGCCGATGCCGCGGGAGACGTCGTAGATGCCGAAGATGGTGCCGCGCTGGTCGCTGCCGGCGATGACGAAGGCCCGGTCGAGGCCGGGCAGCGGGTCGTCCACGACCTGGTGCAGGGAGGTCTCCCACCGTCCCTCGACGCCGGTCACGTCGAGCTTGCCGGCGGCGACCAGGCCGTCGATCAGCGGGCTGCGGCCGATCGTGCCGACGAGCACCGCGACGCGCCCGGCGGGCGGACGGCCGCGGGTGAGCGCGGGGCGTACGCCCGTCACCCGCTCCAGGTCCGTACGCAGGTCGCCCAGCGCGCGCAGCACGCCGGGGAAGTCGTCGCCGTCCGCCACCAGCGGCGCGGCCCGGCCCCCGGCGACCAGCGGGAACCGGCCCCGGCCCGGGGTGTGGGCGATGTACGCGCCCGGGTCGGTCGGCCGCGGCGGGTGCGGGTGGTCTGGGGACGCGGCGGCGGCCGTGCCCGGCAGGGCGAGGGCGCCGCCGGCGGTCGCGGAGAGCGCGCCCAGGCCGAGGCCGGCGCCGAGGACGACGCGTCTGCTGACGCCGTCGGCGGCTGCGGCTGCCGGGGAGTCGTCCGCCGCCGACGCGCCCGCCGACGGTGTCTCTCCGGGCGGGGTGGCGGACGTGGAAGACGGGTCGTGCCGGGGATCGCTGCTGTCCATGCCGGGCCTTCCTTCGCCGAGCAAGCACCAATGTTTCGTAAAGCATCACGAATATTTCTGCGCAACCTAGGGTGAGGTCTGAGGAAGGTCAAGACATCGCGCAGCGGCGGGCCTCGGGGCTACCATCCCGTCATGAGTGGTGCTGGAGTCCGGTTCGACGGAGAGGCCCCCGCGGCCGGTGAGGAGCCGCAGTCGACCGCCACGCTGGCGGCGGTCGCGGAGGCGGCCGGCGTGTCGGCGTCGACAGTTTCGAAGGTCCTCAACGGCCGCTCCGACGTGTCCCCCGCCACCCGTGCGCGGGTGCAGGACCTGCTGCGCGAGCACGGCTACCGGCGCCGCGGCGGCGGGGCGCGGCAGTCCCCGCTGCTCGACCTGGTCTTCCACGAGCTGGGAAGCGCCTGGGCGATGGAGGTCATCCGGGGCGTGGAGAACGTGGCCCGGGAGGAGCGGCTGGGCGTGGTGCTCTCCGAGAGCGCCGGCCGGCTGACGCCGGGGCAGACGTGGGTGGAGGACGTGCTCGCGCGCCGGCCGGCGGGCGTCATCCTGGTGCTCTCGGACCTCTCCGCCGACCAGCGGGCGCAGTTCACCGGGCGGGGCATCCCGTTCGTGGTGCTGGACCCGGCCGGCGACCTCGCCGAGGACGTGCCCTCCATCGGGGCCACCAACTGGCAGGGCGGGCTGGCCGCCACCCGCCACCTGGTGGGCCTCGGCCACCGCCGGATCGCCGTCGTCGGCGGGCCGCCGACGATGATGTGCAGCCGGGCCCGTATCGACGGCTACCGCGCGGCGCTGGGCGTGGCGGGGCTGCCGGTGGACCCCGGGCTGATCCGGGAGGGCGATTTCCACCACGAGGCGGGTTACGCCGCCGGGCGCGAGCTGCTGGCCCTGTCCGACCGCCCCACCGCGGTGTTCACCGGCAACGACCTGCAGGCGCTCGGGCTCTACGAGGCCGCCCGCGAGCTGGGCCTGCGCATCCCGGAGGACCTCAGCGTCGTCGGCTTCGACGACCTGCCGGTGGCCCGCTGGATCGGCCCGCCGCTGACGACCGTGCGGCAGCCGCTGACGGAGATGGCCGAGGCGGCCGCCCGGCTGGTGCTCGACCTCGGCCGCGGCAACGCGCCGGTGACGCGCCGCGTCGAGCTGGCGACGAGCCTGGTCACCCGCAGCAGCACGGCCCCGCCGCCCGGGAGCTGAGCCCCGCCCCGGGCCGCGGGTTCGAAACTTTCGGAGCGCGGTGCGCCACGGCGCGGCCCGTCACGCCCCGGCCGGAGCCTTCGGGGACTCCGCATCGCCGGCGGGCCCGGCCTCGCGGCCGGGTTCCCGCGGGGCGGCCGGCACCGGGCCCGGGCGCACGACCGGCCGCGGCCTGCGGCGGCCGGGGCTCACCGCGAGCGTGTAGCCGACGAGCAGGCCGATCGACAGGACCGCCAGCCGGCCCGCAGCCGGCGGGCTGTCCGGCGGCGGGTCGTAGCCCCCGTCCTCCAGGCCGGCCGCCCGCTCGAAGTGGTTGTACGCGCCGGGGAAGAACGCCTCGTCCGCCGCGTACAGCGCGGGGAACGCGGCCGGCCCCGCCAGGAGCGACCCCAGCGCCCACTGGTCCGAGTGGCGCGCCTCGTGCTCCGAGAGCCGCCGCATCCGGGGCGACTGGGTCTCGGCCCGCTGGTCGGTGAGGAACACCGTCCCGTACATGGTGCCCGCGCGGGCGAAGCCGTCGTCGAGGATCACCGCGGTGGTGCCGTTGGCCGCGCAGTGGTACATCTCGCCGCCCTCCCGCGCGGCGTACAGCAGCGCGGCGCCGGAGACGGGCGCGTTGACCACCGTACGGGCCGTCTGCCACAGCCCGCCGCCCTCCCCGGCGGCCGAGCACGGCCGCAGCTGGGCGCCGGGGCCGAGAACGGCGAACGCGCCCGCAAGCAGCGCCTGCACCACCGTGCCCCAGACCACGACCAGCACCCGGCGCCGCGACGGCCGCGCCCCGCGCAGCGTGCCCACGACCGCGAGGACCAGCCCGATGATCCCGCCGCAGATCAGGCAGGCCGCCCACCACAGCGGTCTGCGCTCCACCAGCGGCGCGGGGGTTCGGCGGGCGGCCGGGGCCGCCGCGGAGGTGGGTCGCTCCAGAGTCGTTGTGCCGGCCGCCATCCGTCACCCCTGTCATCCCGCCGACGCACTGGGTGCTGCGCACCGACGCGGACCGGGTCACGGGCCGAACCCCGCCGCGCGGCGGGGTTCGGCAACCTGAGCCGATGCATGCAGTCGCAGACAAGTACTCAGATTACGGTACCGTAACGAATTGAAGTCGAAACGGCCTCGAATTTCAGCCGCTTGTGCGGGGAAGGGAGTGAATGGCCGCGGGCGGGATCAGCCAGGTGATCCCGTAGGAATAGAAGGAGACGCCGATGGGAGACGCGGACGGCGACGAGACCGGGGCGGGGGCCGAGCCCGCCGCCACCGGCGCGGCCGTGCCCGAGGGCGGCGAACCGGTGTGCTGGCTGGAACGCGTCTGCCCCGAGTGCGGGCGGTTGGCCGACACCGCACCCCCGGTCCGGTGCGCCCGCTGCGGGACACCGCTGACCGGGTGACGGGTCACCGGGTGACCCGGTGACCGCGGTGCCGGGGGCCTACCGCCAGGAACCCCCGGTCAGCACCACACCGAGCGCGGCCAGCCCCAGCACGACCCAGCCGAACCAGAGCCATCCGCTGCTGCCCACCGACACCGTGTACGCCGTGATGACCACGAGACCGGCCACGGTGCTCACGACCATGGCCTTCGCAGAACCGGGCTTCTCCATGCCGCCTCCACCAGCCGCCAGCCCGCGGCCGTCCCCGCGCGACCGCACGCAACCTCCCCACCATGGTCCCTCGCCGAGGGCCGGGGCGATAGTCGAACGTGCGCCGGGTGTCCGCGCGGCTACCGCTCGCGCGTCTGGAGTGACGCCAGATAGGCGTTGTACGCGGCCAGTTCCCGGTCCCCGTCGCGGTCGGCCGTGCGGTCGCTGCGCCTGGCCCGCCGCTGCTCGGAGTTGTACCACTGGTAGATCAGGGCGATGAGGACCAGCACCGAGGGGATCTCGCTGAACGCCCAGGCGATCCCGCCGGCGGCCTGCTGGTCGTCCAGGGCGTCGATGCCGAGCGAGGCGGGCGGGTTGCTGTAGACGTCCACCATGGGCTCGCTGCCCATCATCAGCGCGATGCCGAAGAAGGCGTGGAACGGCATGCCCGCGAAGAGGGTCAGCATCCGCATCACGTGGGTGGGCCGGTTCGGGCCCGGGTCCACGCCCATGATCGGCCAGAAGAAGACCAGGCCGACCAGGAGGAAGTGGGTCATCATGCCCACGTGGCCCGCCTTGCTCCCCATGAGGGTGTCGAAGAGCGGGGTGAAGTACAGCGCGTACAGGCTGGCGATGAACAGCGGGATCGTGAACACGGGGTGCGTGATCACCATCAGATAGCGGCTGTGCAGCAGCGAGACCACCGCCGCGCGGGGCCGGCCCGTCGGCAGGGCGCGCAACAGCAGCGTTACCGGCGCGCCGAGGAGCAGCAGGATCGGCGACAGCATGCTGATCACCATGTGCTGCACCATGTGCACGCTGAACATGACCATGCCGTAGTCGTTCAGGCCGGTGCACATGACGAGCACGACGGTCAGCACGCCGGCGGTGAAGGCGGCCGTCCGCCCCGGCGGCCACTCGTCGCCGCGGCGGCGCAGCCGGAAGACCCCGTAGCCGTACAGCGCGAGGGCGGCGAGGGAGCCGGTGAGGAAGACCGGATCGGCGCTCCACTCCAGCCCGCGCGCCAGGGTGAACGGCGGCAGGTCCAGATGGCCGCCGTGCCCGCCGTGGTCCATGTCGGTGCTGCTCCTTGTGCCGGTGATGCCCTCGCTCAGGCTAGTCCCGCCCCGTACGGGCGGTTCGCCGGGGTGCCCCGGCGGGTCAGTGGGCGGCGCTGGCGGCGGCGATGCGCTCGTTGCGCAGGGCCTCGTACCAGCGGTCGTCGACCGGCGCCAGCCCCGCGGACTCCAGCGCCAGCCGGATCAGCAGGTCGGCGATCTGCGGGTTGCGGGCGAGGACGGGGCCGTGCATGTACGTGCCGAAGACGTTGCCGTTCCACGCGCCCTCGGTGCCGTCCCCTGTGCCGTTGCCGTGGCCGAAGCGGACCCGGGCCAGCGGCTTGGCGGTCGGGCCGAGGTGGGTGACGCCCTGGTGGTTCTCGAAGCCGGTGAGCTGGGGCAGGCCGAGCTGCGGGTCGATGTCGGCGAGCACGTCGCCGACGCAGCGGCCGGCCTGGCCGCGGCCGCTGGTGACGTCGAGCAGGCCGAGGCCGGGCTCCTGCCGGTCGAGGTCGTTGATGAACTCGTGGCCGAGGATCTGGTAGCCGGCGCAGACGGAGAAGATGATCGCGCCGTTGGCGGCGGCCCGGTTCAGCCCGCCGTCGCGGCGCAGCCGCTCGGCGGCGAGGCGCTGCGGGCGGTCCTCGCCGCCGCCGATGAGGTAGATGTCGGCGGAGGCGGGGACGGGCTGGTCGGAGCGGACGTCGACGCGGGTGACGTCGTAGCCCCGCTGCCGGGCGCGGCGCTCCACGACCAGGGCGTTGCCCTGGTCCCCGTAGGTGGACAGCAGGTCGGGGTAGACCCAGACGAGGCGCAGGCTGTCGTCGTTCATGCGGGCGGTCCTTTACGTCTCGTACGGGTCAGTTGCCGACGCGGCGGCGCAGGTCCTGGAACGCGGTGTAGTTGGCGATGACCTCGATCCGGCCGGGCGGCGCGGCGGCGACGGCCTCGTCGATGTGCTCGCAGACGCGGAAGCTCTGGTCCGCCACCTCCAGCCGGACGGCGAGGTCGAGCTTGCGGTCGCCGATGACGTACAGCGGGTGGCCGGTCAGCCGCGTGTAGTCGACGTCCCACAGCCAGGAGGTGTCCGTGCCGTCGGCGCCGCGGGCGTTGACGGAGAGCACCACGGGGGTGGGCGGGGGGTCGATCAGGGAGAACGTCTCCAGCCAGCCGGCCGGGTTCTTCGCGAGCAGCAGGCGCAGGTCGCGGCCGCCGAACTGCACGGTGTCGTACCGCCCGGCGACGGCGGTGACCTCCCACATCCGCTCCAGCGCCGTCTGCGGGTGCACGCCGAAGGCGGCGGCCACGGCGGCGGCGGTGGTGGCGTTGGCCCGGTTGGCCCGGCCCGGGAGCTGCAGCCGGATCGGCCAGGCAGCGCCGTGCGGGTCGAGCACATGTTCGCCGGAGAGCGCCCAGCCGGGCACGGGGCGGCGGAAGCCGCACTCGGCGCACAGCCAGTCCTCGCCGGGGCGCTGCAGCACACCGCCGCACGAGGGGCAGGACCAGGCGTCGTCCTTCCACTCCTGGCCGGCGGCGACCCACAGGACGTTGGGGCTGGAGGAGGCGGCCCAGACGACGAGGGGGTCGTCGGCGTTGGCGACGATGAGGGCCTTGTTGCCGGAGAGGCCCTCGCGCCAGCGCTCGGCGAGCATGCGGGTCTCGGCGGCGCGGTCGAGCTGGTCGCGGGAGAGGTTGAGCAGCGCGATGGCCTTGGGGGTGACGTCGCGGGCGACCGCGGCGAGGTACTTCTCGTCCACCTCGATGACGCCGTAGCGGGCTTCGGAGCCGCCGGCGAGCGCCGAGGTGATACCGGCGGGCATGTTGGCGCCGAGGGCGTTGGAGACGACGGGCCCGGAGGCGCGCAGGGCCTCCGCGATCAGCCGGGTGGTGGTGGTCTTGCCGTTGGTGGCGGAGACGAGGACGACGTCGAGGTGGCCGGCGAGCCGGGCGAGCAGGTCGGGGTCCAGCCTGAGGGCGACCTTGCCGCCGATCACGGAGCCGCTGCCCTTGCCCGCGGCGCGCGAGACCGCGGCCGCCGCCTTGCCCGCCGTGACGGCCAGTTTGGACCGTGGCGACAGCGGTTCCGTGTTGCCTGCCATCGTCGTAGCTCCTCCTCGCGTGCCCGTGCGCGGTGCTGCGCGGCGCACCGTCGTGCGCGGTTCGCCGTAGTCCTTGGTCCGCCGTCCGGCCTGCGGCGGGGCGGCGGTAGCGGCCAGCCTACCGAGATCCGCGCCGGGTCCCGAATCGCGGCACGTCGCCGCGCGCGGGGGCCCGGCGCCGGGGCGCCGCTACAGGCCGGGGCCGCCGGCCTTGTCCGCGGCGGCGGCGAGCCGGCCCCAGAGCAGATCGGCGAGGCTCTGCACCAACTCGGCGCGGGTGCAGGGCCGTTCGTGCAGCCACCAGTCGCCCGCGGCGTGCATCATGCCGACGATGCCGTGCCCCCAGGCGCGGGCGATCACCGCGCCGCCGGGGCCGAAGTCGATGCGGTCGGCGATGACCTGGGCCAGCTCCTCGCCGAGGCGGCGGAGCAGCGGCGCGGAGTGGCGGCCGACCTCGAAGTCGCGCTCGCCGGACTCGGCGGCGGGCGGCTCCGGGGCGTCCTGGGCGCCGCCGTCGGCGGGGTGCATGAGGAACCGGTAGACCTGCGGGCGCGCCTCGATGGCGGCGAGGTACGTGTCCAGGGTGGCCTCGACCCGTTCGCGGCGGCCGGTGGGGGCGTCGAGCGCGGTGCGCAGGGCGGCGAGCAGCGCGTCGGTGTGGCGTACGGCGAGCGCGCGGTACAGGCCGCCCTTGTCACCGAAGTGGCGGTACAGGATGGGTTTGGTGATGCCCGCCTCGGCGGCGATGGCGTTCATCGAGGCGCCCGGCCCGTCGCGCAGGACGACCCGGTCCGCGGCTTCGAGCAGTTCGCGGCGCCGGTCCTCGGTCGCCTGCTCCCTCTCGCCGCGCCGGTTGTCCATGAAACCGCTCCCCTGCCTGGTCGATTGCCGGAATGCTGCGCAACCTAGCACCCCGTCGCGGAGCCTCGGGGGCCGTACGGGAGTTGACAGATCCTACTGACGGGTAACAGACTGGCGTTACCGACGGTAACGAATGCGAAGGCTGCGGAGGCGCAATGTCTGAGTTCACGTTCGAGCTCAACGAGGACCAGAAGTCCGTCCAGGAGTGGGTGCACGGCTTCGCCGCCGACGTGATCCGCCCCGCCGCCGCCGAGTGGGACGAGCGCGAGGAGACTCCCTGGCCGGTGATCCAGGAGGCGGCCAAGATCGGCCTGTACTCCCTGGACTTCTACGCCCAGCAGTACTTCGACCCCACCGGGCTGAGCATCCCCATGGTCATGGAGGAGCTGTTCTGGGGCGACGCGGGCATCGCCCTGTCCATCGTCGGGACCGGGCTCGCCGCCGTCGGCGTGCTGGCCAACGGCACCGAGGAGCAGATCGGCACCTGGATCCCGCAGATGTACGGCGACGTGGACGACGTGAAGCTCGCCGCCTTCTGCTCCTCCGAGCCGGACGCCGGCTCGGACGTCTCCGCGATGCGCACCCGCGCCGTCTACGACGAGGCCAAGGACGAGTGGGTGCTGAACGGCACCAAGACCTGGGCCACCAACGGCGGCATCGCCGGCGTGCACGTCGTCGTCGCCGTCGTCGACCCGGAGCTGGGCACCAAGGGGCACGCCTCGTTCATCGTCCCGCCCGGCACCCCCGGCCTGTCGCAGGGCCAGAAGTTCAAGAAGCACGGCATCCGCGCCTCGCACACCGCCGAGGTGGTGCTGGAGGACGTGCGCGTGCCCGGCTCCTGCCTCCTGGGCGGCCGGGAGAAGCTCCAGGAGCGGCTGGCCCGGGCGCGCGAGCGCGCCAGGTCGGGCGGCGAGCGGGTCAAGAACGCCGCGATGGCCACCTTCGAGGCGTCCCGCCCGGCGGTGGGCGCGCAGGCGGTGGGCATCGCGCGCGCGGCGTACGAGACGGCGCTGGACTACGCCAGGACGCGCGTCCAGTTCGGCCGCCCGATCATCGACAACCAGGGCATCGCCTTCCAGATCGCCGACATGCGTACCCAGATCGACGCCGCCCGGCTGCTGGTCTGGCGGGCCTCCTGGATGGCCAGCGCGGGCAAGGGGTTCACCTCGGCGGAGGGCTCGATGTCGAAGCTGTTCGCCGGCGAGGTGGCCAAGGACGTCACCGCGCGGGCGATGCAGATTCTCGGCGGCAACGGCTTCACCCGCGAGTACCCGGTGGAGCGGATGCACCGCGACGCGGCGATCTACACGATCTTCGAGGGCACGAGCGAGATCCAGCGGCTGGTGATCGCCCGCACCCTCGCCGGGGTTCCGATCCGCTGACGCTGCCGCACCACTCCCCCGGCGGACGCCGCGCGGCTACGCTGCGAGCGCACGACGACCGACCGGGGGAAGGGCGAGGCCGCGTTGATCTACCACCTGCTGAAGTACGTGTTCCTCGGGCCCGCGCTGCGGCTGCTGTTCCGGCCGCGCATCGAGGGCCTGGAGCACATACCGGAAGAGGGCGCGGCGATCGTCGCGGGCAACCACCTGTCGTTCTCCGACCACTTCCTGATGCCCGTGATGCTCCGGCGGCGCATCACGTTCCTCGCCAAGGCCGAGTACTTCAACGGCCCCGGCCTCAAGGGGCGGCTGACCGCGGGGTTCTTCCACAGCATCGGCCAGATCCCGGTGGACCGCCGGGGCCGCAAGGCGGCGCAGGCCGCCATCGAGGAGGGCCTCGGTGTGCTGGCCGAGGGCGAGCTGCTGGGCATCTACCCGGAGGGCACGCGCTCGCACGACGGCCGGCTGTACAAGGGCCGGGTCGGGGTCGCGGCGATGGCGCTGCGGGCGGGGGTGCCGGTCATCCCGTGTGCGATGCTCGGCACCCGCGAAGTCCAGCCGCCCGGGCAGAAGATCCCCAGCCTGGGCCGGGTGACGATCCGCTTCGGCGAGCCGCTGGAGTTCTCCCGGTACGCCGGTCTTGAGGACCAGAAGGCCGTGCTGCGGGCCGTCACCGACGAGATCATGTACGCGATCCTCGGCATGTCGAACCAGGAGTACGTCGACCGCTACGCCCCCGACGTCAAGGCCGAGCAGGACGCCGCGAAGAAGTCCCCGCCGGCGGCCCGGTGAGCGCGCGGCTGCGCCAGGTGGCGCTGGACAACGCCCGGATCCTCGCCGAGGGCGGGTACGAGACGGCCGGGGGCCGGTGGGCGGCCGTCGGCGAGGCGGCCGCGCGGGCGGCGGACGGCACGCGGATGTAC
>NZ_BAAAPF010000124.1:0-19186 GCF_039531005.1 Streptomyces synnematoformans | reverse complement strand
GGGTACGGGCTGCGGGAGGACGGCGGCGGGCAGGTCGGTGGCGGAGGTCGCCGGGGCCGTGGGGCTCGGCGAGCGGCAGCTGCACCGGCGCAGCCTGGCGGTGTTCGGGTACGGGCCGAAGACGCTGGCCCGCGTGCTGCGGATGAACCGCGCGCTGGCGCTGGCCCGGGCCGGCACGCCGCCGGCCGCCGCGGCGGCGCTGGCGGGGTTCGCGGACCAGGCGCACCTGACGCGCGAGATGCGGGCCCTGGCCGGGGTGCCGCTGACGGCGCTCCTCTAGATCCTCCCGGCCGGACCCTGCGCCGCGCCCGGGCTCAGCCGAGCGGCGCGAAGAGGTCCACGCCGTTGCCGTCCGGGTCCTGCACCTGCGCGTAGCGCTGGCCCCACGCCGCGTCCCAGGGCGCCAGGGCGCCCTTGTACCCCGCGTCGGTGAGCATCGCGTACGTGGCGTCCACGTCGGCCGGGCCGTCGCAGCGGAAGGCGAGCCCGATCCGCCCGTGTCCGTCCGGCGGGGCGAAGTCGGGCGCGAAGGACCTGACGGTCTCCTCCGAGTCCCACAGCAGCCGCAGCCCGCCGGGCAGGGACGCCTCGACGTGCGGCGCCGTGTCGGCGTCGGCCGGGATGTCGAGGCCCAGCAGGCGGTAGAAGGCGAGGGTGGCGGCCATGTCGGCGGCCACCATTCCGATGGCGTCGAATCGTGCGGTCATGTCCCCGACCCTAGGCACGGGCGCCCGGCGCGTCTTGAACGAATCGGACGCCCCACCCGGCCGCGCGCGGCGCCCGCGACCGCATCGGGGGTCCTGCCCGCGGAACCGTTTTCCGATAGCGTTCACGGTCCCACCGCACCGCCCGGCACCCCCACCGCACCGCGTCACACCGCGTCAACCGCGTCACACCGCACCGCACCGCCCGCTGCCCGAGGTGTCCGCACCGCGCAGCGCGGGCAGCACCCTGATGGTCGCCCGCATTCGCCCAAGAGGGAGCGAGAAGCATGGGAGCCCAAGCCGTCACCGCGGGGGTCCTGCGGGAGCGCGCGCCCGACGAGCGCCGCGTCGCCCTCACCCCCGAAGTCGTCACCCGCGTGCGCCGGTCGGGTGTCGACGTCCTCGTCGAGACCGGCGCGGGCGCGAGCGCCTGGTTCACCGACGCCGACTACACGGCCGCCGAGGCCGCGGTCGTCGGCGTCGACGAGCTGCTCAGCCGCGCCGACGTCGTGCTCTGCGTCGCGCCGCCCGACCGCGAGACAGCCGCCGCGCTGCGCTCCGGCCAGACGCTCGTCGGCATGCTCGACCCGCTCCGTCAGGCCCCCCTCATCGGCGAGCTGGCCGCCCGGGGGGTGACCGTCGTCAGCCTCGACCTGCTGCCCCGTACGCTCAGCCGGGCCCAGACGATGGACGCGCTGACCTCCCAGGCCAACGTCGCGGGATACAAGGCGGTGCTGCTCGCCGCCGACGCCTACGACCGGTACTTCCCGATGCTGACGACGGCGGCGGGCACCTCGAAGCCCGCCGCCGTTCTCGTGCTCGGCGCGGGCGTCGCCGGGCTGCAGGCCATCGCCACCGCCCGGCGGCTGGGCGCGGTCGTCACGGCGTACGACGTACGGCCCGCGGCCCAGAGCGAGATCGAGTCGCTGGGCGCGAAGTTCCTGGAACTCCCGGGCGTGGCCTCGGCCGCCGGCGAGGGCGGCTACGCGCGCGTGCTCACCGAGGAGGAGCAGCGGGCGCAGCTCGCCGCGCTGACGGCGGCGGTGCCCCGCTTCGACGTGCTGATCACCACCGCCCGGGTGCCGGGCCGCAAGCCGCCGCTGATGGTCACCGCCGAGGCGCTGGAGCGGATGCGCCCCGGCTCGGTGGTGGTGGACATGGCGGCCAGCGAGCTGGGCGGCAACGTGGAGCTGTCCGAGCCCGACAAGACCGCGGTGCTGGCCGGCGGCGTGACGCTGATGGGCGCGGGCAACCTGCCGTCGGTGATGGCGACGGCCGCCTCCACCGCGTACGCCCGCAACCTCAGCGCGCTGCTGGCGCACCTGGTGGCCGACGGGGCGGTGCGTGTCGACCTGGACGACGAGATCCAGGCCGGCGTGGTCGTCGCGCACGGCGGCGAGGTCGTCAGCCCCGCGGTCGCCCCGCAGAACGGAGGGAACCGGTGAACCTCGACCTGCTCACCGCCGTCACGATCTTCGTGCTGAGCGTGCTGGTCGGCTTCGAAGTGATCAGCAAGGTGCCGGCGACGCTGCACACGCCGCTGATGTCCGGCGCCAACTCCATCCACGGGATCGTGCTGATCGGCGCGATGCTGGTGACCTCGCTGGCCGACGAGCCGCTGGAGTACGTGCTGGCCTTCGTGGCCGTCGCGTTCGGCGCGATGAACGTCGTCGGCGGGTACGTCGTCACCGACCGGATGCTGCACATGTTCCGCGCCCGCCCGGCGCCGGGCGGCGCGCGCGACGGGGCCGGCACCCCGGGAGGTGCGGCGAAGTGAGCGATCTGGAGACCGCCGTACGGTACGTGCTGCTGGCCGCCGCCGCCTGCTTCGTGCTGGGCCTGCGGCTGATGAACTCCCCGGCCACCGCCCGCCGCGGCAACACCCTCTCGGCCGCCGCCATGGCCGTCGCGGTCGCGGCGACCGCGGTGCTGCTGGCGGAGCGCGGCGACATCACCGCCACCGGCTGGCTGGTGGTGCTCTCCGCGGTGGTCGTCGGTTCCAGCGCCGGGCTGTATCTGGCCCGTACCGTCGAGATGACGGCGATGCCGCAGCTGGTGAGCCTGTTCAACGCGGTCGGCGGCGGCGCCGCCGCGCTGCTGGCCATCGGCGAGGTGCTGCAGCACGCGCACCCGGAGGACCTCGGCGCGCGCACCACGGTGCCGGGCGGCATCGACATCCTCATCGGCGCCATCACCTTCTCCGGCTCCCTGGTCGCCGCCGGGAAGCTGCAGGGCCTGGTCCCGGGCCGGCCGATCGTCCTGCCGGGCAGCCGGGCGCTGAACGCCGCGCTCGCGGTCGTCTTCACCGGCTCGGCCGTCTGGCTGGTGGTGCAGCCGGGCAGCGTCGCGGCGCTGACGCTGCTCGCCCTGGCCGGGCTGGCGTTCGGCGTCACGATGGTGCTGCCGATCGGCGGCGCGGACATGCCCGTGGTCATCTCGCTGCTCAACGCCTTCACCGGCACGGCGGTCGGCATGGCCGGCTTCGTGCTCAACGAGCCGGCGCTGATCATCGCCGGCGCGCTCGTCGGCGCCTCCGGCACGATCCTCACCAAGCTGATGGCCGACGCGATGAACCGTTCGATTCCGGCCATTATCGTGGGCGGTTTCGGTACCGGCGACGACGCGGCGGCCGGAGGCTCGGACGGGGACGTGCATGTACGCCCGGTCTCCGCCGACGACGTGGCGATCCAGCTCGCGTACGCCGGCAAGGTCGTCATCGTGCCGGGGTACGGGCTGGCCGCCGCGCAGGCGCAGCACGAGCTGGGCGAGCTGGCGGACCTGCTCCAGGAGCACGGGGTGACGGTCACGTACGCGATCCACCCGGTGGCCGGCCGGATGCCGGGGCACATGAACGTGCTGCTGGCCGAGGCCAACGTGCCGTATCCGCAGCTGAAGGAGATGGAGGAGGCGAACCCCGAGTTCCCGCAGGCGGACGTGGCGCTGGTGATCGGCGCCAACGACGTGACCAACCCGGCCGCGCGGCGGCCGGGCAACGCGATCTCGGGCATGCCGATCCTGGACGTGGACCGGGCCAAGAGCGTGGTGGTGATCAAGCGGTCGATGGGCCACGGGTACGCGGGCATCGACAACGAGCTGTACACCGCGGAGAACACCGGGATGTTCTTCACCGACGCCAAGAAGGGGCTGGCGGACCTGAAGGCCGCGGTCCGCACGTTCGTCGGCTAGCGGTGGCGGGCGGTGTGGGCGCGGGCGCCCGGCCGGCGGGTCAGTCGATGCCGCGCAGGATGTGCAGCTCGGCGGTGTCGGCCGGGTCGTCCTCGTATCCGGCGAGCCGGATGGGGGCCGAGCGCGCCCACACGTCCAGGCTGCTCAGCGGCTCCGCGGCCGCGTCCGGGCGCGCGGGCGTCCGCGGGGCGGCGGGCTGTGTGTGCTGTTCTGCTGCGGCTTCTGTCGTCACCGTGCACTCCTCCGGGTCACGTGAACTGGTCAGCCCTGCCTGGGCGGCGGGTGTCGGCGGACACCCCGGGCTGTTCGAATGGGCAGTTCGGACGCGGTGGCGCCGGCTGTGCTCGCGGACGGTCCGAGGGTGTCGGTCCTTCCCCGTGGGCGAGGTTGTCCGTTTCCACAGGGTAACGACTCGAAGCCGCGTACGCCTGCCGTTATCCGGCCTCGCCCCCCGACCCTAGAATCACATCAGAGCACAATAGAACGGGCATGACGCCGCGGAGGGAGCGCCATGGGCGCCAGCCGTATACCCCGCCTCCTGCGTGCGCCGGCGGCCCTGCCGGCCGCGCTCCTGCTGCTGCCGGCCCTGCTCGCAGGCGGGTGCACCGACCCCTCGGAGGACACCCGGGAACCCGGCGGGGAGACCGGGGCCGTCTCGCCGTTCACCGGGATGGCGGGACGGAGCGGGCCGGTGCTCGGCGTGAAGGTCGACAACGCCGCGCCGGCGCGCCCGCAGACGGGGCTGGAGCGGGCGGACATCGTGTACGTCGAACGGGTGGAGGCCGGGCTCAGCCGGCTGCTCGCGGTGTACGCCGCGCACGAGCCGGGGCGGGTCGGCCCGGTGCGCAGCGCCCGTGAGTCCGACCTCGAACTGCTGGAGCAGTTCGGCAGGCCCGCGTTCGCCTTCTCCGGTGCGCAGTCCAAGCTGCTCCCCCTCGTCGACGACGCACCCCTGTTCCCCGTGCCGCCGGGCGAGGCGGGCGAGGCGTATCTGCGCGACCCCGCGCGTCCCGCGCCGCACAACCTCTTCCTACGGCCGGAGAAGGCGCTGGCCGCGGCGCCCGACGCGGACCAGCCGCGGGACGTCGGCTTCCGCTTCGGCCGGGCGCCGGCGGGGGGCGAGGCCACCGCGGAGCGCACCGTGCGCTACCCGGCCGCGAGCTTCGGCTTCACCTGGGACGCCGCCGCGAAGCGCTGGCTGGTCTCGTTCGACGGCAGCCCGGCCGCCACGGCGGACGGCGGGCGGCTGTCGGCGGCGACCGTCGTCGTCCAGCACGTGACGATCCGCGGCTCCCGCTTCGCCGACCGCTCGGGCAACGTCTCCCCCTTCACCGAGACCGTCGGCTCCGGGAAGGCGGAGGTGCTGCGCGGCGGCCGGTCGTACCCGGCGAGCTGGGAGCGCGGGTCGGCCGGCGACGGGACGGAGTTCACCGGCGCGGACGGCGAGCGGATCCGCTTCGCGCCCGGACCGGTCTGGATCGTCTTCACCGAGTGACGCAAAGCACACCCCGATTGGCGCGAACGCGTTCTGACAGCGGCTATCATTTTTCTCGGTGTACGAAACCGTTTCGTTCCGCTGACTGGGAGGGGGCCCGATGGTCGTGCAGGACGCCGGCACCACCGGGCGCCGCAGCCGGCTGAGCGCCGAGCGCGAGCACGAGCTGTTCGAAGCCGTGCTCGACCATCTGCGCGAGGTCGGCTACGAGGCCCTCACCATGGACGCGGTCGCGGCCCGTACCCGGTCGAGCAAGGCCACCCTCTACCGCCAGTGGCGCTCCAAGCCGCACTTGGTCGCCACGGCGCTCCGGCACAGCAAGCCGGTGAGGGCGGCCGGGATCGACACCGGCTCGCTGCGCGGAGATCTCGTGCAGTTCGCCGAGGGCGCGTGCCAAAGCGCGGAGAAGGACACGGCTCTGCTCCGCGCGGTCGCATTCGCCCAGCAGTCGAACGAGGAGCTGCGGCAGGCCCTGCGGCACGTGATGATCGAACCGGAACTGGCGGCCTTCCACGGCCTGATCGACCGCGCCGTCAGGCGCGGCGAGCTGGCTGCGGACATCCCCGCCGCGGCGTTCGTCCCGCACATGATGCTGGGCGCCTGCCTGGTCCGGCCGCTCATCGACGACGCACAGGTAAGCAGTGACTACCTCGTCCGCTATGTCGACGCAGTGATCCTCCCCGCCCTGCGTCTGAACTGACCTGCCGGCTCCTACACAACCGAACACAGCTCCACCTGGCGCACGCCGCTCTCGTCGTCGGGCTGGTCCCACACAACCCACCGTCGAGATCAGGAGACACCTGCTCGTGGCCACCTACCTCTACAAACTCGGCCGGCTTTCCTTCCGGCGCCGCCGATATGTCGCCCTGATATGGGTGCTACTGCTCGGTCTCGCCGGGTTCGCCGCGTCCTCCGCAGGTGAAGCCCCGGCGGATGAGTTCGCGCTCCCGGGCACCGAGTCCCAGCAGGCCTTCGATCTCCTTGAGGAGCGCTTCCCGGGCTCGGCCGCCGACGGCGCACAGGCCCGTATCGTCTTCCAGGCGCCCGATGGCCAGAAGATCACCGCAACCGAGAACCGTGACGCCGTCGAGGGTGTCCTCGACCGGCTGAGCGGCGGCCAGGCGGAGTCGGTCGCCGACCCGTTCGACGGCAACGCCGCGGTCAGCGAGGACGGCACCACCGCGTACGCCACCGTCGACTACAAGGTCCCGGCGCCCGAGATCACCACGGACACCCAGGACGGCATCGAAGAGGCGATGGAGACCGGCCGCGACGCCGGCCTGACCGTCGAGTCCGGCGGTGACGCCACCGTGCCCGAGGCCGACCTCGGAAACGGCGAGATCATCGGTGTCGGCATCGCCCTGGTCGTGCTCTTCGTCACCTTCGGCTCGATGCTGGCCGCCGGGCTGCCGATCCTCACCGCGCTGATCGGCCTCATGATCGGCATCATGGGAATCACCGCGACGGCGGCGACCTTCGGCCTGTCCGAGACCACCACCGTCCTGGCCACCATGATCGGGCTCGCCGTCGGCATCGACTACGCCCTGTTCATCGCCTCCCGCTACCGCGCCGAGCTGAGCGACGGCCACTCCCGTGAGGAGGCGGCCGGACGCGCGGTCGGCACCGCGGGCTCCGCCGTGGTGTTCGCGGGCCTCACCGTGCTCATCGCGCTGTGCGGGCTCTCGATCGTCAACATCCCGATCCTCACCAAGATGGGCCTCACGGCGGCGGTCACCGTCGCCATCGCGGTGCTCATCGCCCTCACCCTGGTGCCGGCCACGCTCGGCATGCTCGGCAAGCGGATCTTCGGCCGCCGGGTACGCAGGGCCAACCCGGAGACGGGTGTCCCCTCGACCGCGGACGTCCACGCCAAGCCGAACATGGGCACCCGCTGGGCCCGGATGGTCCTGCGCCGCCCGCTCCTGGTGCTGGTGGCCGCCGTGGTCGGGCTGGGCGCGGTGGCCGCGCCGGTGGCCAGCATGGAACTCGGCCTGCCCGACGAGGGCAGCAACGCGCCCGACACCACCCAGCGCAAGGCGTACGACCTGCTGTCCGAGGGCTTCGGCGCGGGCTTCAACGGCCCGCTCACCGTCGCCGCCGACCTCACCGGTGCGGACGACCCCGAGCAGGCGGCCGAATCCCTCCGCACGGATATCGAGGCGCTGGACGGCATCGTCGCGGTCAGCCCCGCAACGTTCAACGACGCCGGGGACACCGCGACGATCATGGCGACGCCGAGCACCGGCCCGAGCGACACGAAGACCGAGGACGTGGTACTCAACCTGCGCGACCTGGCCGACGACCAGGCCGGCGAGACCGGCGCCGAGGTGCTCGTCACGGGATCCACGGCGGCCAACATCGACTTCTCGCAGGTGCTGGACGACGCGCTGGTGCCGTATCTGGCGATCGTCGTCGGCCTCGCCTTCCTGCTGCTGATGCTGGTGTTCCGCTCGATCCTGGTGCCGCTCAAGGCGGCGCTCGGCTTCCTCTTCTCGGTGCTCGCCGCGCTCGGCGCCGTCGTCGCGGTGTTCCAGTGGGGCTGGGCCTCCGGGGTGTTCGGGGTGGAGCAGAGCGGCCCCATCGTGTCGATGATGCCCATCTTCCTGATCGGCGTGATCTTCGGCCTCGCCATGGACTACGAGGTCTTCCTCGTCAGCCGGATGCGCGAGGCGTACGCCCACGGGGAAGGGCCCGGGGACGCCGTGGTCAGCGGCTTCCGCTTCAGCGCACGTGTGGTCACCGCCGCCGCGATCATCATGATCAGCGTCTTCTCCGGCTTCATCGGCGCCGGCGAGGACATCATCAAAACCATGGGCTTCGGCCTGGCCATCGCGGTCCTCTTCGACGCCTTCGTCGTCCGCATGACCATCGTTCCGGCGGTGCTGGCCCTGCTGGGCCACTCCGCCTGGTGGCTGCCGAAGTGGCTGGACAAGATCCTGCCGAACGTCGACATCGAGGGCGAGAAGCTGCAGCGGCACCTCGCCGCGGCCCCCGTGCCGCCGACCGCCGGCGAGGAGCGGGAGCCGCAGCCGACCGGCGTGCGCTGACGTACGTCCCGCGGTGCCCGGCGCTCGGGGACCGCGGAAGTGGAAGACGACCGGGGCCCGGTGGCGTTCGCGCCGCCGGGCCCCGCCCGTTGTGCATGTCGTCGTGCGGATACGCCGGGGCTTGACGTTCATCCGATGAATCTCTACTTTCCATCCTCACCAAGCGCTTGGCTGCCTGAAAATCCCCTCAGACATCGGATGGATCAGCGAGATCCTCAAGGGAGGCCCGGATGAACGGGTTTGCACGACGGCACGTGCTCGGGATCGGCGCCGGGGCCGCGGCGGGCTCCGCGCTGGGGATGGGGATGGCGCCCTCCGCCGCCGGCGCCGCGCCGCCGGACCCGGCCGGGGCCGCGGACGGCACCGGGACCGCCGGCGGCTGGGGCCGGGTCCCCGACCCCGTACCGGTGCCGCTGACCGGGCTCTTCGACAACGACGGCGTCGACACCGCCGGTACCCGCGGCGGCGACTTCGACGGCAGCGGCTACACCTACCCCGGCGAGGAACTGCCCGCCGGGCCCGTGGAGGTCGACGGCTTCCCCTTCGACTTCCCCGGCGCCGGCGCCGGGGAGCCCAACAACGTCGTCGCCATGGGGCAGCGCGTCGCGCTCCCCCCGGGCCACTACCTGAGCGCGCTGTTCCTCGCGTCCTCCTCCTACGGCAGCGCCTCCGGCGCGGTCACCGTGCACTACGCCGACGGCGGCACCGGCTCCGCCGGCCTCGCCGCCCCCGACTGGTACTCCGGCGGCGGCTCGCTCGGCGCCCCGTACCGCTACCGCCCCGACGGCACCAGGGACGAGCACCGGGTCTCCATCGCCGCCGTCGAACTCGCCCTGGACCCGGCGCGCGAGGCGGTCGCGCTCACCCTGCCGGTCACCAACCCGGCCGAGGCGGAGAAGACGGCGCTGCACATCTTCGCGCTCTCGCTGCAGCCCGTCGCCGAGGGGCGCGCCGTCGCGCTGCGCAACGCCCGTTCCACGACCTCCGCCCTGGAGCGTTCCGGCGCGCAGTCCGTGGAGGCCACGCTGCTCAACGCCGGCACCGTGTGGATCTCCGCCCGCGACCGCCTCGAAGTCACCGTCGACGCCGAGGGCGCCCGCACGGTGGCGCCGGTCTCCGTGCCGCGCCTCGGCCCCGGCGAGCAGGCCCGGGTCGCGGTGGGCATCCGCAACCGCGGGGGCGTGGCGCCGGGCACCGTGGCGGAGGGCCGCGTCGTCGCCGCGGGGCGCGGCGGCACGGCCGCCGAGGTCACCCGCCCGCTGACCCTCGGCATGCCCGACTACGAGCCGACCGACGCCTCGCTGAGCAGCCACCGGGCGCCGTACTGGTTCCACGACGCGAAGTTCGGGATCTTCATCCACTGGGGCCTGTACTCGGTGCCCGCCTGGGCGCCGGTCGGCAGGCAGTACGCGGAGTGGTACTGGCAGCAGATGAACCAGCCGGACAACCCGACGCACGCGCACCACCGGGAGGTGTACGGCGAGGACTTCGCGTACGACGACTTCATCCCGATGTTCCGGGCCGAGCGCTTCGACCCGCGCGCCTGGGTGGAGCTGTTCCGGGACGCGGGCGCGCAGTACCACGTGCTGACGTCCAAGCACCACGAGGGCTTCGCGCTGTGGGACACCAGTCTCTCCACCCGCAACTCCGTCGCGATGGGCCCCCGCCGCGACCTCGTCCGGGAACTCTTCGACGCGTCCCGCAGGTACACCCCCGACCTGCACCGCGGGCTGTACTTCTCGATGCCGGAGTGGTTCAACCCGGACAACCCCTGGTACGGCCACGCCCCGCGCAACCCGTACACGCTGGAGCCCGTGCCGTACACCGGCTACACGGCGGGCAGGGACTACGTCCGCGACTACCAGGCGAAGCAGATGCTGGAGCTGATCCACGACTACGACACCGAGATCATGTGGTGCGACATCGGCGGCGACAACGACAGCCACCGGGTGCTCGCCGAGTACTTCAACCACGCCAAGAACCGGCCGCGGCCGATCGAGGTGACGGTCAACAACCGCTCCGGCATCGGGCCGCACGACTTCACCACGCCGGAGTACGAGGTGTACGAGAACACCGTCGTCGCCAAGTGGGAGGCCAGCCGGGGCCTCGACCCGTTCTCCTACGGCTACAACGCCCAGACACCCGACAACGCGTACATGACCACCGAGGAGGTCGTGCACAGCCTCGTCGACATCGTCAGCAAGAACGGCAACTTCCTCCTGGACATCGGCCCGCGGGCCGACGGGACCATCCCGGAGGTCATGGAGCGCCGGCTGCGCGAGACCGGCGCGTGGCTGCGCGTCAACGGCGAGGCGATCTACGGCACCACCTACTGGTCCCGCATGGCGCAGCTCGGCGAGGACCTGCGCTTCACCGTCAAGCACGACGCCTTCTACATCCACTCGCTCGCCGCGCCCTCGTCCCGGCTGATCGTCGAGGCGCCGGTGCCCGTCCGGTCCGGCGACCGGATCACGATGCTCGGCCACGACCGGCCGCTGCACTGGAGCGTCGAGAACGGGGCGCTGGTCGTCGAGGTGCCCGCGGCGGCCCGCAGGGCCGGCCGGCACGTCTGGGTCTTCAAGGTGCACCCCCGCGGGGCCTCCTGACGAGCGCGGCCGCCGGCGCCATGGCCCGCCGGTGCGGCGAGGGGCTTGCGGCACGGCGGGCCCGGACCCGCACCGGCGGGGCGGAACGCGCGGCACCGCACACTGAGACGGGACTGTGACCCCGCGCCGACCGGGGCGGGGCCCCGCGGTGTTCTCCTGAATGCGGCGATGAGTTTCCGGCGCCCGCCGGGTCTCCTTCACCAGACGGCACAACACCGCCACCGGCGGCCCCGCGCGGGCCGCCGCTTCCCGACCGAGAGGTGTCCGATGTGCTCCCACCGGCCCGAGTGCCCCGCCGCCGACCGCCCTGACCGCGACGCGGCGCAGACCGTGGCCTTCCACCCCGAGCAGGGCTGGAGCCTGCTGTGCAACGGCACGATCGTCTTCGACGACACCGGGGAACTCCTGCCGACCGGCGCGGTGGTCGCGCCGCGGCCCAAGGTACGCGCCGGCCTGCCGGCCGCCGCGGCCTGAGCCGCCGACGCTCGGGGACGCGCCGCCCGGCCGCGGCCGGGCCCCGGGAGGCCGGCCTCAGCCGCCCCTGACCGCCACCAGCACGCAGCTGTTCCCGCACTGCCACACCGTGCCGACCGCCTCGAAGCCCGCCTTCTCCAGCAGGTCCACATGGCGCGCCAGGCTCAGGCCGTTCTCCCCGCCGGGTGCCGGCCCGCGGCGGCGCCGCTCGGCGAAGAGCCGCGCCAGCTCCGGCGCGGCGGACGCCGCCTCCCACCACGACGACCGGTCCTCGCCGCCCGGCATCCGCCGCCGCTCCGCCAGCCGCCTGCCGACCTCGCCGGCCAGCTCCGCGACGGCCGCGTCGTCCTGGCGCAGCCGGCCCGCGTTGACGAGCAGCCCGCCGGGGCGGAGCAGGGCGTGCAGCCGGCCGTAGACCTCCAGCAGCACGCGCTCGGGCAGGCGGTGCAGCATCGTGGCCGACACTGCGGCGTCCAGGGGGCGTTCGAGGTCGAGGGCGTCGGCCCAGCCGAGGCCGCCGATCACCGCGTCGACGAAGCGGACCCGGGTGCCGTGCATGCGGCGGCCGAGGCCGAGCAGGACGGGGTCCGCGTCCACGGCGACGACGTCGAGGGCGGGCATCCGCCGCTTGAGCCGGGCGGCCAGCGAGCCCGTACCGCACCCGAGGTCGAGGGCGGCGGGGCGGTCGTGGCCGACGGTGACCCGCTCCAGCAGGTCGCCGACGACGGTGAAGCGCTCCTCGCGGCCGGTCTCCCGCTGCTCCCGCTGAAGCTCCCAGCGCACCGCCCAGCCCCTGGCCGCAGCCGCGCTCAGGTCCTCGCCCATCCCGTGAGGATACCGTTCCTACGCCGATCGGCCAGTGTCGGCCAAACCGCAACAAACCGAACCGGTGACCGGTGGCGCCGCGCACGCCTCCGGGGCGGGGCCCGCGCGGGCCGGCCGCCCCTCCGGCATCCGGGAAGCCGTCGAACGCCGGTCCGCGCACGACCGTTGACCACCCGTTAGTAAGGGCTTACTTTGACAAGGCACCGTCAGCAAGCGCTTTCTACACGCCTGGCAAGCGGGCCGCCCCTCGACGCCGCCCGTGTCCGCGTACAACCGGGAGCACTATGAGACGCCTAGCCAGACCACCCCTGTCGCCCGTCGCCGTCCTGGCCGCGCTGCTCGCGCTGCTCCTGGGCACGGCCTCGGCCACGGCCGCCCCGCAGGACGAGGAGGCCGACTTCCGGGTCCTGGTCTTCTCCAAGGTCACGAACTTCTACCACGACTCCATCCCCGCGGGAATCGAGGCCGTCCAGGAACTCGGCGAGACGCACGGGTTCGAGGTCGACGCGACCGACGACGCCGCCGCGTTCACCGACGAGAACCTCGCGAACTACGAGGCGGTCGTCTTCAACAACACCAACTCCACCCCGGAGAGCGGCGACCTGCTCGACGCGGACCAGCGGGCCGCGCTCCAGTCGTACATCCAGGGGGGCGGCGGCTGGCTCGGCCTGCACGCGGCCTCGGCCAGCGAGCGCGACTGGGACTGGTACGAGGGCCTGGTCGGCGCCATCTTCGACAAGCACCCCGCGCCGCAGACCGGCCGGATCAAGGTGCTGGACGACGACCACCCCTCCACCAGGGGCCTGCCGCAGCTGTGGGAGCGGCACGAGGAGTGGTACAACTGGCGCGCCAACCCGACCGGCAAGGTGCACACCCTCGCGCAGATCAAGGTCCGCGACGGCGTCACCGGCCTGGACGAGGGCGTCGACCACCCGTACTCGTGGTGCCAGAAGTACGACGGCGGCAGGTCGTGGTTCACCGCCGGGGGCCACGACGCGTCCTCCTTCGACGAGCCGCTGTTCCTCAAGCACCTGCTCGGCGGCATCCGGTGGGCCGCGGGCGCGGCGCCCGGCGACTGCTCCGCCACCCAGACCGGCAACTTCCAGCGCACCGCGCTGGTCTCCGACGACCTCGCCGACCCGTTCGAGCTGGCCGTCGCCCCCGACCGGCGGGTGTTCTACGCCCAGCGCACCGGTGAGCTGAAGGTCGTCGACCAGGAGACGCTGAACGTCACCACCGCCCTGGACTTCGACTACACCCCCGAGATGACCAGCCAGTCGGACGGTCTCCTCGGGCTCACCCTCGATCCGCGCTTCGCGAAGAACAACTGGGTCTACCTCCTGCACTCCGACAAGGAGGAGAACCACCTCAACCTGTCCCGCTTCACCATGAAGGGGGACGTCGCCGACCCGGCGTCGCAGAAGGTGCTGCTGACCATCCCCACCTGGCGCGGCGAGGGCCGGGCCAACGTGCACATGGCCGGCTCGATCACCTTCGACACCAAGGGCAACCTGTACGTCGCCACCGGCGACAACACCGACCCGTTCGAGTCGAGCGGCTACACGCCGATCGACGAGCGGGACGGCCGCCGCGCCTGGGACGCCCAGGGCACCTCCGGCAACACCAACGACCTGCGCGGCAAGGTGCTGCGGGTGAAGCCCACGAAGAGCGGCGGCTACACCGTCCCGAAGGGCAACCTCTTCCGGAAGGGCGAGGCGAAGACCCGTCCGGAGATCTACGCGATGGGCTTCCGCAACCCGTTCCGCATCACCACCGACCCGCTCTCCGGCGCCCTGCTGGTCGCGGACTACGGCCCGGACGCGCGCGGCGCGGACCCGGACCGCGGGCCGGAGGGGACGGTGGAGTACAACCGGATCACGGAGGCGAGCAACCAGGGCTGGCCGTACTGCATCGGCGACAACACGCCCTTCAACGACTACGACTTCGCGACCGGCACCTCCGGGGAGAAGTTCGACTGCTCCGCTCCGGTGAACGACTCGCCGAACAACACCGGCAAGACGGAGCTGCCGCCCGCGCAGCCCGCCACGGTCTGGTACGCGTACTCGGCCTCGGCGGAGTTCCCCGAGCTGGGCACCGGCGGCGGCGGGCCCATGAGCGGCCCGGTCTACGACTACGACCCGAAGAACGACAGCCCGTACAAGTTCCCCGAGTACTTCGAGGGGAAGTGGCTCACGTACGAGCTGACCCGCAAGTGGTTCAAGACCTTCTCGTTCCAGGAGAAGGACCAGGAGTTCGAGGACCCGAGGTTCGAGCCCGCCCGGAAGGGCGACCTGCACTCGATCAACGGCATCTTCGACGACATGGACTGGATCCAGCCCTTCGAGGCGCACTTCGGCCCGGACGGCTCGCTCTACGTCATCGACTTCGGCGAGGGCAGCGGCACCGGCCGCGGCGGCAGCAACGACAACGCCGGCATCTACCGGATCGACTACGTGGCCGAGGGCCGGCCGCCGGTGGCGAAGCTGACGGCGTCGGCGGACTCCGGGCCCGCGCCGCTGACCGTGGAGTTCTCCTCGGAGGGCTCGCACTCGCCGGGCGACGACCCGATCACGTACGCCTGGGACTTCGACGGGGACGGCACCACCGACTCCACCGACCCCGACCCGACGCACACGTACACCGAGAAGGGCCGGTTCAACGCCCGGCTGACGGTCGAGGGCCCGCCGGAGCGCACCGCGATGGCGGTGCACGAGATCACCGTGGGCAACACCCGGCCGGAGGTGACGGTCACCACGCCGGCGAACGGCGGGGCGTTCGACTTCGGCGACACCGTCCCGTACCGGGTCGAGGTCAGCGACCCGGAGGACGGTGAGATCGACTGCTCGCGCGTGGTCGTGCAGACGCAGCTCGGGCACGACGACCACCTGCACCCGCTGGACAACCTGACCGGCTGCGCGGGCGAGTTCACGACCGACCCCGGTGACAGCCACGGCCCCGGCCAGAACCTCTACTACGGCATCAGCGCGCAGTACGAGGACAAGGGCGCCGACGGCGTGCCGAGCCTGGTCGGCTCCGACTCGCTGAGCCTGCGGCAGAAGTTCCGCGAGGCCGAGCACCACAACGGCACCGGCGGCGCGAACGGCGGGGTGCAGACGCTGGACCGTGCGGACTCCTCCGGCGGCAAGCGGCTCGGCGAGATCGAGAACGGCGACTGGATCGTGCTGGACCCGGGGAGCCTGAGCGGGGTCGACTCGGTCACGGTCGGCGCCTCCTCCGGCGGGCTCGGCGGCGACGTGGAGTTCCGCTCCGGCGCGCCCGACGGCGAGCTGCTCGGCACGGCGACGATCCCGAACACCGGCGACTACGCCAACGTGGTCTCGCCGACGGTGCCGCTGGCGGACCCGGGCGGGGTGGAGAAGATCTACGCGGTCTTCACCAACCCGGAGTGGACGCCGTCGGGTCCCGACCTGCTGGCGCTGGACTGGCTGCACTTCAACGGCCCGGGCGCGGAGAAGGAGTCGGCGGCGGAGGTGACGGTGACGGCCTCGCCGGAGAGCGGGACGGCGCCGGCCGAGGTCTCCTTCGAGGGCGCGGTGACGCTTCCTGAGGGGCGTACGGCCGAGTCGTACCACTGGACGTTCGGCGACAACGCGACCGCCGACGGCGCGGCCACGGCGGCGCACACGTACGGCAGGAAGGGGACGTACACCGCCCATCTGACCGTCACGGACGACACCGGGGATCTGACGACCGGTGCCGTGCAGGTGACGGTGGACTGAGGTGAGGCGGCGGTGAGCTGACGCACCGCCCAGCACCGCACGGCGGCGGCCGGCCGGGGGATGCCCCCGTCCGGCCGCCGTTCACCTGCCGCAGGCGCCGCGGGCTCGCCTGGCGCGGGCACCGCGAGAATGACGGGCCGGAAGGGATGCGGACAACCCGCGGTCGGGCGCCCCGCGCGGGCCGTCTCCCCGCGCCCGGTCCGGCCGGCCGCTCACCCGGCCACCGCTCACCCGGCCACTGCTCGCGCGACGCCCGCCGGCGGCTCACTCCGCGGCCGAGCGACCGCGCAGCGAGTCTGCCGCGGCTGATCCGCCGGTCACACCGGAGGACCCGCGCCGCGGTTCCTCCCCGGACGGGGTCAACGTGCCGCCCGCGTCGAGGAAGCGGCTCAGCGGCAGCGTCGCGGCGCCGACGGTGACGGCGTCGGTGCCGAGCCGGCCCATCTCGATCGCCGCGCGCGCCGCCGGGTGACGCAGCGCGTACGTGGCCGTGGCCCCGCGTACGGCGGGCAGCAGCCGCGGGCCGGCGAGCAGCCCGGCCCAGCCGGAGAGGACGATGCGCTCCGGGTTGAAGAGGTTGACGAGGTCGGCGATGCCGGCGCCGAGGTACTCCGCGGTCTCGTCCAGCACCGCGCGGGCCGCGGCGTCGTCGGCGGCGACCAGTTCGGCGAGCGCCGACTCCTCGTCGGCGGCGACCGGTTCGCCGCCCGCCTCCCGCCAGCGGGCCAGCATCCCCGCCGCGCCGACGTACGCCTCCAGACAGCCGCGGGCGCCGCAGCGGCAGCGGCGGCCGCGCAGCTGCATCGTGGTGTGCCCCCACTCCCCCGCGCCGCTGGACGAGCCGCCGTAGGCGGTGCCGTCGGTGACGACGCAGGCGCCGACGCCGGAGCCGATCAGCGCGATGACGGCGTTGCGCGCGCCCCGGCCGGCGCCGAACCACATCTCGGCCTGGCCCAGCGTCTTGGCGCCGTTGGCCACCGTGTACGGCACGCCGTCGAGGCCGGTGGCGGCCGTGCGCAGCATCGCCTCCAGCGGCACGGCGTCCCAGCCGATGGTCTGGGCGTGCACCACCGCGCCGCCCCGGGCGGGTTCGCGGTCGACGATGCCGGGGACGCCGAGGCCGACGCCGAGCAGCCGCCCGGGGGCGACGCCGGCGTCGGCGAGCACGGCGGCCAGCCCGTCGGCGATGTGCGCGACGACCCCGCCGGCGTCCCGGCCGCCGTCGGCGAGCGGGCGCTCGGCGCGGGCGAGTTCGGTGCGGGTGAGGTCGAACAGCTCCACCAGCACCCGGGTTTCGCCGACGTCGACGCCCGCGATGTACCCGCAGCGCGGCGCCACCCGCAGCAGGGTGCGGGGCCGGCCCCCGTCGGAGTCGACCGCGCCCGCCTCCTCCAGCACCCCCTCGGCGATGAGTTCCGCGGCGACGTTGCTGATCGACCCGGAGCTGAGCCCGGTGACCGGGCCCAGCTCCTGGCGGCTCAGCGGCCCCTCGAAGTACAGGTGGCGCAGCACCGCGGAGCGGTTGCTGCGGCGCAGGTCGCGCACGGTACGGCCGTTGCTTCTCGCCATGTGGCTCCTTCCCGGAGGAAAGATACGTGCCGGGAAACCCGTGTGAGAAGGGTTGACGGAGACTTCTCTCACTACTTAACTCACGCTCTAAAATAAGCGCGAGCCGCGTTCACAGCCTTAAGTCATGCGCCCGGAGAGGGGCCACACGACCATGCGCAGAATCCGTCTGGCGGCGACCGCCGCACTCGCCACCGCACTCGGCCTGACCGCCGCCTGCGGCGGCGGCAGCTCGACCGGCTCGGAGGGCGGCAACGACAAGCCCGACGAGCTGACCTACTGGGCGAGCAACCAGGGCACCAGCCTGGAGCACGACAAGGAGGTGCTCACCCCGGAGATCGAGAAGTTCGAGAAGAGGACGGGCATCGACGTCAAGCTCGAAGTCGTCCCCTGGGACAGCCTGCTCGACCGGATCCTCGCGGCCACCACGTCCGGGCAGGGCCCCGACGTGCTCAACATCGGCAACACCTGGTCCGCCTCCCTCCAGGCCAGCGACGGGCTGCTCGCCTGGGACGACGAGACCCTGGACCGGATCGGCGGCCGGGACCGGTTCGTCCCCTCGGCGCTGGCCGCCGCGGGCGCCGAGGGCCAGGACCCGGCGGCCGTGCCGCTGTACTCCCTCTCCTACGCCCTCTACTACAACAAGGCGATGTTCGCCGAGGCCGGCATCGAGGAACCCCCCGCCACCTGGGACGACTTCGTGGAGATCGGCAAGAGGCTGACGGGGGACGGCACGTACGGCGTCGCCGTCGAGGGCGGCAACCCGGTGGAGAACTCGCACCACGCCTTCGTCTTCGGCAAGCAGCACGGCGCGGACTTCTTCGACGCCGAGGGCAACCCCACGTTCAACACCCCCGAGGCGGTCGCGGCCGTCAAGCAGTACGTCGACTTCCTCGCCAACGACAGGATCGCCGCCGTCGGCAACGCCGAGTACGCGCAGAACCAGTCGGTCAAGGACTTCGCCACCGGCAAGGCCGGGATGCTGCTGTGGCAGGCCGCCGGCAGCTCGCTCAAGGCGCACGGCATGAAGCCCGAGGAGTACGGCGTGGCGCCGGTGCCGATGCAGAGCGAGAACCCGCCGGAGGGCCGGAACGTCAACTCCATGGTCGCCGGCATCAACATCGCCGTCTTCAAGAACAGCGACAACCTCGACGGCGCCGTCGACTTCGTGAAGTTCATGACCTCCACCGAGGAGCAGAAGATCCTCAACGCGACCTACGGCTCCATCCCGCCGGTCAAGGAGGCGCAGCAGGACGAGGCGTTCAGCACCACCGACCTGACCGTGCTGCGCGAGGTGCTCTCCACCACCTCCGCGCCGCTGCCGCAGGTGCCGGACGAGGCGCAGTTCGAGACCCTCGTCGGCGACGCGATGAAGGAGCTGTTCGCGGACGCCGCCGCCGGCGACGAGGTGACGACGGAGTCGGTCCGGGAGCGGCTGACCGAGGCCCAGCAGCAGATGCAGAATTGAGCGGCCCCGGATGACCGCGACCACCCTCGACACGCCCCCGGCCGGCCCCGGCGGCCAGCCGCCCGCCGTGCGGGG
>NZ_BAAAPF010000123.1:0-19204 GCF_039531005.1 Streptomyces synnematoformans | reverse complement strand
GGGGGCGGGGGCCACTGGGGTCCGGCGCCGCCGGAGGGGCCGGCGGCGCCGGGCCGCCCCGCCTGGCCTCCCGGGGGGCCGGGGGGGGCGCGCCCGGCGCCCCGGGTGGGGCGGTGGCCGGACCGTGGGCGGGTGCGCGTGGCGGTCGGCGGTGCGCCGGCGGGCTTGGGCGGTGCCCTCTCGCCGGGGCGCACGCCGTCGGCCGCGCCTGCTCGTTCCCGGCCGCGGGATCGCGCCCCGCGGTCCCTCCGCAGCGCTACTGCAGCAGACCCTCGACCTCCGTCACCTGCTCCGCCGCCAGCGGGCCCGCGGCCAGCGCGCCCGCGTTCTGGGCCGCCTGCGCGACGGTGCGGAAGCCGGGTATCGGGACCGTGTGCGGGCTGCGGGCCCAGATCCACGCCAGCGCGCCCTGCGCCAGGGTGCGGCCGCCGGAGGTGAGGATGTCGCGGATCGCCTCGATGCGCGGCAGCCAGCCCGGCGCCACCTGCCCGTCCGCGCCGAAGTACGCCAGCCACGCCGGCGGCGTGGTGCGGATGTCGCCCGCGCCGGGGCGCGCGCCGGTGCCGTACGCGCCGGAGAGCAGCCCCATGGCCAGCGGGCTGCGGTTGATGCTGGCCAGCCCGTACCGCGCGCACAGGGCCAGCATCTCCGGGGCGTCCTCCAGCACGTTGAGCCGGTGCTGCACCGCCGCGCAGTGCGGGCCCTCGGCGAAGACCGCGGCGCGGTCGGGGTCGTCGGTGCTCCAGGCGTATGCGCGGATCAGGCCCTCGCGCACGAAGTCCTCGCAGGCGTCGCGCAGCGCCGTCGCGGCCTCGGGTTCGGCGTCGGCGATGTGCAGCTGGTAGAGGTCGACGCGGTCGGTGCCGAGGCGCCGCAGCGAGGCGGTCAGCGCCCGGCGCGCGTAGTCGGGGGTCAGGTCGCGGGGGAGCAGTGTCCGGCGGTCGGCGTCGAAGGTGTTGCCCCACTTGGTGGCGATGACGACCTCGTCGCGCCGGCCCGCGAGGGCGCGGCCGAGGACGGTCTCGCTGTGGCCGGTGCCGTAGACGTCGGCGGTGTCGAAGAAGGTGACGCCGCCGTCGAGCGCACGGTGCACGGCCCGTACCGACTCCTCGTCGTCGACCTTGCCCCAGCCCAGCGGGTTGCCGTCGGCGTCCCACCACTCGCCGCCGATCGCCCAGCAGCCGAAGCCGAGGGCGCTGACCTCGATACCCGTACGTCCCAGTGTGCGCTTCTCCATGGGTACGAGGATGCGCCCTCGACCGCACTCGAAGGCAACTCCCCCTCAGGCGGTCAGCGGGTTTGCCGCCCCCTCCAGCTCCTCGAACACCGCCACGTTGAACGCGAAGGCCCGGTGGCACTCCTCGATGATCCGCTGCTTCTCCAGGTCGTCGACGGGCAGCTCGTCCAGCAGCCGGCGGTAACCGCGCTTGTAGGCGGCCGGGTTGGGCACGCGCTCGAAGACGTAGAAGCGGACGCCGTCGCCCTTGCGCTCGAAGCCCCAGGTCTTCTCCGCGGTGCCGCGGACGACCTGGCCGCCGGAGAGGTCGCCGAGGTAGCGGGTGTAGTGGTGGGCCACGTACCCGGCGGGCCAGTCGCGCGCGCACTCCTCGATACGGGCGGCGTACGCCGCCGTCGCCGCCAGCGGCGCGGCGGCGGCGCGCCAGCCGGTGCCGCCGTGGAGGAAGTCGAGGTCGCGCTCCAGCTCGGGCACGCGGGCCAGTTCGGGCCGCACGAAGGGGCCGGCCACCGGGTCGGCGGCGAGGCCGTCCCAGCCGCCCTCCAGGGCGCGGTACACGAACCACAGCTGCTCGGTGTAGCGCCGGTAGGCCCCGATGCCCAGCGCGCCGCCCAGCATGTCGCTCATGAAGGACGAGTGGTTGGCCTCGTGGTGCTGGTCGTGGGATTCCGTACGCAACCGGGCGGAGAACGGCGTCGCGTCCAAGGCGGCCTCCAGGGCACCGCAGGGGCAGTGGGCGTGACGATTCTCTTTGGTTAGGCTTACCTAAGTCAATGGTTTTCCGACGCCGTGTCGGCATCACCCGGGCGGCGCGCTCACGGCAGGGTCAGGATCTCCGCGCCCGACTCCGTCACCACCAGCGTGTGCTCGAACTGCGCCGTGCGGCTGCGGTCCCTGGTCACCACCGTCCAGCCGTCGTCCCACTTGTCGTACTCGTACGTCCCGAGCGTCAGCATCGGCTCGATGGTGAACGTCATCCCCGGCCGCATCACCGTGGTGGCGTGCGGGTCGTCCACGTGCGGGATGACCAGGCCGGAGTGGAAGGCGGTGTGGACGCCGTGGCCGGTGAAGTCCCGGACGACGCCGTAGCCGAAGCGCTTGGCGTACGACTGGATGACCCGCCCGATCACGTTCACCTGCCGGCCCGGGCGGACCGCCTTGATCGCCCGGTTCAGCGCCTCCCGGGTGCGCTCGATCAGCAGCCGCGAGGCCTCGTCGACGTCGCCCACGAGGTACGTGGCGTTGTTGTCGCCGTGCACGCCGCCGATGAACGCGGTGACGTCCAGGTTCACGATGTCGCCGTCGCGCAGCACCGTGGAGTCCGGGATGCCGTGGCAGATCACCTCGTTGACCGAGGAGCACAGCGACTTGGGAAAGCCGCGGTAACCGAGGGTGGAGGGGTATGCGCCGTGGTCGCAGAGGTACTCGTGCGCCACCCGGTCCAGCTCGTCCGTCGTCACCCCGGGCGCGATGTGCTCCGCCGCGGCGGCCATCGCCCGGGCGGCGATCCGGCCGGCGACGCGCATCCGCTCGACGGTCTCCGCGTCCTGCACCTCCGAACCGGTGTACGGTGCGGGGCCCTTCTTCCCGACGTACTCGGGGCGGGCGATGGCGGCGGGAACGGTGCGGCGCGGGGAGAGGGTTCCGGGCACGAGCAGCGACGACTGGCCAGACATGGTCCGAGTCTAACCGCGGTGGATCAGGCACGATGGGCGGCGGCAGACCGCGCGGACACCGCGCGGCACGGCGCCGGTGAGGAGCGACATGGCCCTGTTCAGGAAGAAGACGGCGGGTAAGCCCGGCGAGTGGTACTACTGCCTGCAGCACGGGCGGGTCGAGGAGGGTCCGCAGTGCCGGGCCGCCGACCGCCTCGGGCCGTACGCCACCCCGGAGGAGGCGGCGCGGGCGATCGAGACCGCGGAGGCCCGGAACGAGGAGTGGGACGACGACAGCCGCTGGAACGACGACGGCGAGGACGCGGGCGGCCCGGGACGCTGAGCGTCCGACACGGTACGGGGCCGCGGGGCGGGCCCGCGGGACGGGGCAGCGGCCCGCGCGGTCACGTCGCCGGGTCCGGCGCCGGTGCCGCGTCCGGGCCGCCCGCGGCCGGCCCCGCCGCACTCCCCGCCGCCGCGGCGGCGCGGCGCTCCCGTTCCCGTACCGCGTGCTCGTTCGTGCGCGCGTCGTACGTCATCAGCTTCGGCAGGCACGCCGCCAGCAGCACCACCGCCCCCACGCACATCAGCCCGCCCGACCAGACCGACGTCCGCACGCTCGTCAGCGCCGCCACCCCGCCGGAGCGGAACTGCCCGGACACCGGGCCGACCGAGTACGACAGCAGCTCGATGCCCGCGAGCCGGCCGCGCAGCTCGTCGGGGATGGTCTGGTTCCACATCGCCGACCGGAACACCCCGCTCACCATGTCGAACCCGCCCGCCACCGTGAGCACCAGCAGCACCGCCCACGCGTTCGGCATCACCCCCGCCGCCGCGATCGCCAGCCCCCAGCCGGCCGCCGACAGCATCACCGCCCGGCCGTGCCGGTGCACCCGACGGGTCCACCCGCTCGTCACGCTCACCAGCAGCGAACCGGCGGGCAGCGCCGCGTACATCAGCCCCAGCGCCCACGGCGCGTCCAGGTCGTCCGCGAGGAACGGGAAGAGCGCGAGCGGGAAGGCGAAGAACATCGCCGTGAGGTCGATGGCGTACGTCCCCAGCAACTCCTTGCGGTTCCAGGCGTAGCGCGCGCCCTCCGCGATCGCGCGCAGGCTCGGCGCCACCGCCTCGCGCGCGGCGGGGGAGGGGGCCAGCAGCAGCGCCAGCCCGACGGAGACGACGAAGGTCCCGGCGTCCAGCGCGTACGCCCAGGGCAGCCCGGCGTACGCCACGATGAACCCGGCGAGCGCCGGGCCGGCGATGCCGCCGATCTGCCAGCGCAGGGAGTTGAGCGCGGCGGCGGCCGGCAGGTGCTCGTGCGGCACGATGCGCGGGACGATCGAGTCGAGGGCCGGGCGCTGGATGCCGGTCAGCGCGCTGGTGAGCGCGGCGACGACGTACAGCGGCCAGAGCATCGGATCCGGCAGCAGGCTGTTGACCAGCAGCACGGCGCAGGCCAGGCCGAGGCCGGCCTCGCTGTAGAGGATCAGCTTCCGCTTGTCCACGGCGTCGGCGAGCGCGCCGCCGTAGAGGCCGAAGACGATGAGCGGGACCAGCTCCACGGTGCCGATGGCGCCGACCGCGAGCGCCGAGCCGGTCAGCTCCTTCACCTGCACCGGCAGTGCGACGAACGTCAGGAAGCTGCCGAAGGAGGTGATCAGACCGGCGACCCACATGAGCCGGAAGTCGCGCGAGGCGTGCCACGGGGCGAGGTCGGGGAGCAGGTCGCGGTAGGCGCGGGAGCGGTTGGTCACGAGGGATCATCGTCGGGTGGGCGCGCCGGGTGCCGCAACGGATTTACCGGCGGGCGGGCTACCAGCGGGGCGGCGGCGGGGACGACAGCAGCTCGGCCAGGCGCGCCAGCCGGTCCCGGAACCCGGAGCGGGCGGAGGCGGCGGCCGGCGCGCCGTTCTCGCCGGCCGCGGCGCTGACCAGGTGCTGCACGGTCTCCAGATCGATGTCCCCGCTCTCGCCGGGCACCGTCAGCCGGTCGTGCGCGAGCCCCGGCAGCTCCGCGGAGCCGGCGGCCCGCGTGAGCACCGCGGCTCCGGCGGGGCGGGCGTCGCCGACGCGCTCCAGCAGCGCGCCGCCCGGCTCGTCCGGCGCGACGACGAGGAGGGTCTCGCCGCGCCCGGCGGCCTCCAGCCGGCCCAGCCCGACGCCGAGATGGGCGGGGCCGGCGGGCGGCACCCGGTGGCGTACGAGGGTGGGGGAGAGGGCCGGCAGCCCGGACCAGGCCGCCTCGTCGTCGAGGTGGGCGGCCAGGTGCCACGGCTCGTACGTCTCCGTACCCACGAGCAGCAGCCCCCCGCCCTGCGCCTCGACGGCCCCCCGCAGCACCCCGGCGAACCGCCGCGCCGCGGCGGGCCACTCGGTCCCGGCCAGCACTTCCCGCAGCAGCGCCACGCGCACGGCATCCATGCGGCGGGATGATGCCGGAGGAGAGCACCCCCCGCACCGAAACCCCCGCAACCTCACCCCATCGAGCCCACCCCCTCGGGGCCTGCGCCCCGGGCCCCACGGGGCTGCTACGCGCGGAACGGGCCGTGGATCTCGTACGTGACGCCGTCCGTGCCTGCCACGAAGCCGCTCTCGCCGCGCTGCGACGAGAAGTACAGCCGCGAGCCGTCCGGCGAGAACGCCGGGCCCGTGATCTCCGACTCCGGGTGGCCGTCGACCCGGACCACCGGGGCGACCGTGCCCGTCGGGGTGATGATGTTGATCTCCATGTTGCCGCCGTCCTCGGCGACGTACAGGTCTCCGCCGGCCCGGCCGGTGATGTTGTCGACCGTGCCCAGCGGCTCGTCCGCGTCGTAGACCACGGCGAGGGTGTGCGCGCCCGCGTCGTAGGCCCACACCCGGTTGTCGCCCTTCGTCGTGAAGTAGCAGACGCCCGCCTGCGGCGAGTAGTAGCAGCCCTCGCCGCCGTCGAAGTGCAGCGCCTCGTCGACCTGCGTCCGCGTCTGCTCCCACGGCCACGGCGCGTCCGGGTCCGGCACCTCCCGCCACGCGACCGCCCCGCCGCCGGCGTCGCACAGCACGTCGAGGCGGCCCTCGGACAGCGCGCCCCACGCGCCCCACGCGGCGGGCGTGAAGCGGTAGAAGCAGCCGTCGTCCTCGTCCTCCGTGAGGTAGACGACCCGGCGGTCGGTGTCGCACGCCGCCGCCTCGTGCTTGAAGCGGCCCATCGCGGCGTACGAGGACGCCGAGCGGTTGCCGTACGGGTCCGTCTCGTACACCCTGCCGCGGTACGTCTCCTCGCAGGACAGCCACGTGTGCCACGGGGTCGCCCCGCCCGCGCAGTTGAGGTTGGTGCCGGTCAGGATCCGGCGGGCCGCGGTCACCGAGCCGTCCGGGCCGAAGCGGATCGCGGAGGCGCCGCCGATCAGCGGCAGTTCGGAGTTGGAGACGTAGATCCAGCCGTCGCCGTCGGCGAAGCACGCGCCGCCGTCCGGGGCGCCGTGCCAGGTGATGCCGCCGACGGGGCGGGTGGAGCGGGCGACGACGCGGCCGGTGAAGCCCTCCGGCAGCGCGAGCCCGTGGGCGTCGGGGGCCCGCAGCGGGCCGTACGGGCTGTCCGCCGCGGCCGCCGCCGCCGGGGTGGCGGCGGCGTGCCAGAGTCCGCCGGTGACGGCGACGGCGCCGGTGCCTGCGGTCACGGCGCGGAGAAACGAGCGGCGCTCCATGTGGGGGTCCTCCCGGTCCGGGTGTCGGTGGGGCTGCGTACGGGCGAACGGGTGCCCGCGCCACGATGCCCACCCGCCCGTGACCGGTGAACTGGGCCGGATCACAAATCTCGGCGAACTTTCTGTGACGCGGTCGGCCCGGCCCCGGCGCCACATTGCGTCAGAGAGACGATAAAATGGCCGCGTGCCTCAACTTCGCCTCGCGCTGAATCAGATCGACGCCACCGTCGGCGACCTCGCCGGCAACGCCGACGCCGTCGTCCGCCGCACCCGGCACGCGGCCGACCGCGGCGCGCACTTCGTGGCCTTCCCCGAGATGGTGCTCACCGGCTACCCCGTCGAGGACCTGGCGCTGCGCTCGTCCTTCGTCGAGGCGTCCCGCGCCGCGCTGCACGCGCTCGCCGGCCGGCTGGCCGCCGAGGGGCTGGGCGACACCCCCGTCCTCGTCGGCTACCTGGACCGCAGCGACGAGCGCCACCGCTACGGGCTGCCCGCCGGCTCCCCCGAGGACGCGGCGGCCGTGCTGCACCGCGGCGAGGTGGTCCTCACCTTCGCCAAGCACCACCTGCCCAACTACGGCGTCTTCGACGAGTTCCGCTACTTCGTCCCCGGCGACACCATGCCCGTCGTCCGCGTCGCCGGCGTCGACATCGCGCTGGCGATCTGCGAGGACCTGTGGCAGGAGGGCGGCCGGGTGCCCTCGGCGCGGACCGTCGGCGCCGGGCTGCTCGTCACCGTCAACGCCTCCCCGTACGAGCTGAACAAGGACGACACCCGCCTGGAGCTGGTCCGCAAGCGCGCCCAGGAGGCCGGCTGCACCACGGCGTACGTCGCGATGACCGGCGGCCAGGACGAGCTGGTCTACGACGGCGACTCGATCGTCGTCGACGAGCGCGGCGAGGTCGTCGCCCGCGCCGCGCAGTTCACCGAGGAGTGCCTGCTCGTCGACCTGGACCTGCCCGCCGCCCCCGCGGAGCCGCCGGCCGGCCTCGCCGGCCTCGCCGATGATGGTCTGCGCGTCGAGCACGTGACGCTGTCGGCGGAGCCGGTCGCGCCGTACCCGCGGCGGTACGCCGGGACCGTCGCCGGGCGGCTCTCCGACGCGGAGGAGATGTACACGGCGCTGGTCACCGGGCTGCGCGCGTACGTGGCGAAGAACGGCTTCGGCTCCGTCCTCGTCGGCCTCTCCGGCGGCATCGACTCCTCCCTCGTCGCCGCCGTCGCCTGCGACGCGCTCGGCGCGGAGCACGTGTACGGCGTCTCCATGCCCTCGCGCTACTCCTCCCAGCACTCCCGCGACGACGCCGCCGAACTCGCCCGCCGCACCGGGCTGCACCTGCGCAGCGTCCCCATCGGCCCGATGTTCGACGCCTACATGGCCTCCCTGGGGCTGACCGGACTGGCCGAGGAGAACCTGCAGTCCCGGCTGCGCGGCACGCTGCTGATGGCCGTCTCCAACCAGGAGGGCCCGCTGGTCCTGGCCCCCGGCAACAAGAGCGAGCTGGCCGTGGGCTACTCGACGCTCTACGGCGACTCGGTCGGCGCGTACGGCCCGATCAAGGACGTCTACAAGTCGGCCGTCTTCCGGCTGGCGAAGTGGCGCAACGAGGTCGCCGCCGGGCGCGGGGAGGTCCCGCCGATCCCGGCGAACTCCATCGCCAAGCCGCCCAGCGCCGAGCTGCGCCCGGACCAGGTCGACACCGACTCGCTGCCCGAGTACGACGTGCTCGACGCGATCCTGGAGCTGTACGTCGACCGCGACCTCGGCGGCGCGGAGATCGTCGCCCGGGGGTACGAGCCGGAGCTGGTGGAGCGGGTGCTGCGGATGGTCGACGCGGCGGAGTACAAGCGCCGCCAGTACCCGCCGGGCACGAAGATCTCCCCGAAGGGCTTCGGCAAGGACCGCCGGCTGCCGATCACCAACCGCTGGCGGGAGCGGGTCTAGCGGGGCGGGGCGCGGGCCTCACAGGTCCACCGAGGCCCGTACGGGGCGGTGGTCGCTGCCCGTCGCGGCCAGCACCTCGGAGCTGACCGGTTCCACACCGCGCAGCAGGATCTGGTCGATCCGCGCCATCGGGAAGCCGGCCGGCCAGCTGAAGCCGAAGCCGGAGCCGGCCGCGCCCTGCGCGGAGCGCATCTGCGAGGTGATGTTCGCCAGCGCCCGGTCGTTCATCGTGCCGTTGAGGTCGCCGAGCAGCAGCACGCGCTCGACCGGCTCGTCCTTGATGGCCTCGCCGAGCGCGTCGGCGCTGGCGTCGCGCCGGCTGGCCGTGAACCCGGCGTCGGCCTTCACCCGTACGGACGGCAGGTGGGCGGTGTAGAGCGCGAGCGGGCCGCGGTCGGTGGCGACGGTGGTGCGCAGCGCCCGGGTCCAGCCCATGTGGAGGTCCACGGGCCGGGTGTCCGACAGCGGGTACTTGCTCCACACCCCGACGGTCCCCGCCACCTCGTGGTGCGGGTACGCCGCCGCCAGGCCGTCCTCGTACGCCGCCCGGTTGTCCGGCGTGACCTCCTGCAGGGCGAGCACGTCCGCGCCGGACTCCACCAGCCGCCGGGCGGTGCCGGCGGCGTCGGTGTTCTCCTCGGCGACGTTGTGGCTGACGACGGTCAGGTCGCCGCCGCCCGACGACTTGTCGGTGAGCAGCCCGCCGAAGAGGTTGAACCAGACGAACGCCGGCAGCACCAGCGCGCACACCGCGGTCAGCGACCGCCGCCACAGCGCGCACACCAGCAGCACCGGCACGGCCAGCCCGAACCACGGCAGGAACGTCTCGACCAGGCTGCCCAGGTTGCCGACGCGGTTCGGGATCGCCGAGTGGCCCAGCATGACGAAGCCGACCAGCAGCGCGAGCGCGGCGAGCACCAGGCCGCGGCGCCAGGTGCCGGGGCCCAGGCCCTCGCGGAGCCGGCGGCGCCAGTACACCGCGCGTGACTCCGCGGGGGCGGCCGCGTGCGTGGCCGCGGTGCCGCCGCGCCCGGTCTCCGCCATGTCCACGTGCGTCATGCGCTGTTCCTCACGTCACTGCACCTGCCGGTCTGCCCCCGTTACCACTTACCTGACGAGCGGGACGGCGCCGCGAGTTGCGGACGGGCCGGGCCGGAAGGTCACCGTAGCGAAACCGGGACATATCTTCGGCCGGGTGAACGCACGCCGCCGCGCACGCCGCCGACGGCCGGCGGCGTGCTACCTCCGCGTCGCGGGCGCGTGCTCCCGGTCCCGCTCCGGCTCCTTCGGGCCCCGGCCCTTCGCCGGCATGAACGCCGCGGCCACCACCGCGCCCAGCAGCGCCGTGCCCGCCGCCGCCAGCGAGGTCACGTGCATCGCCGTGATGAACGCGCTGTCCGCGTGCACCATCAGCTCCTTCCCGGCGGGCCCGGCGCGCTCCGCAAAGGTGCGGGTGGCCTCGATGGACTCGCCCGCCTCGTGCGGCGCCCGCGCGGGCAGCTCCAGCCGGCCGCGGTAGACCGAGGACATCAGCGAGCCCAGCACCGCGACCCCGAGGGCGCCGCCGACCTGGCGGAAGGTGTTGTTGACCGCGGAGCCGGAGCCGGCCTTCTCGCGCGGCAGGGACTGCATGATCGACACGGTGGCCGGCGGCATGACGTGCGCCATCGCGGCGCCCATGAGGAAGAACAGGGCCTCCAGGATCCACAGCGGCGACGTCTCGTCCAGCAGCAGGAAGGCGGCGAAGGCGGCGGCGATGGCCAGCATGGCCGTCGTGCACACCGCCCGGGCGCCGAACCGGTCGACCACCAGCCGGGACCGCGGCGCGAAGATCAGCTGGGCGACGGCCAGCGGCAGCAGGAGCATCCCGGACTGCAGCGGCGAGAAGCCGCGCACGCTCTGGATGTAGAAGACCATGAAGAACGTCACGCCCATGAGCGCGAAGAACACCAGGCCGATGACGGCGACCGCGGCCGAGAACCGCGGGTTCCGGAACCAGCCGATGTCGAGCGCCGGGTGCCGGCTGCGGCGCTCGTACGCGACGAAGAGCCCGAGGACGACCGCGCCGCCGACGATCGTGCTCCAGACCGCGGGCGCGGTGAAGTCGGCGAGCTGGCCGCCGCGGACCACGCCGTAGACGATCAGCACCAGGCCGGCGATGGACAGCAGCACGCCGGTGGGGTCGATCCGGCCGGGGGCCGGGTCCCGGGAGTCGGGGACCAGCAGCACCATGCCGATCAGCGCGACGCTGATGATCGGCACGTTGACGAGGAAGACCGAGCCCCACCAGAAGTGCTCCAGCAGCAGCCCGCCGGTGATCGGCCCGATGGCGATGGCCAGGCCCACGGAGCCGGCCCAGATGCCGATGGCCCGGGGCTGCTCGTCGCGCTCGAAGACGTTCACGATGATCGCCAGCGTGGCGGGCATGACGAACGCGCCGCCCAGGCCCATCAGCGCGCGGAAGGCGATCAGCTCGCCCGGGCTGCCGGAGAACGCGGCGAGCACAGAGCCCACGCCGAAGACGACCATGCCCCCCAGCAGCACCCGCTTGCGCCCCACCCGGTCGCCGAGGACGCCCGCGGTGAACAGCAGGCCCGCGAAGGCCAGCGTGTACGCGTCGATCGCCCACTCCAGCTCGCTCTGGCTGGCGCCGAGGCCGGTGGGCGCGGGGGTGGCGATCGTCTTCATCGCGACGTTGAGGATGGAGTTGTCGAGGACGACGACGATCAGGCTGAAGACGAGCACCCCGAGGATGAGCCAGCGGCGGCGGTGGACGGCCGGGGAGACCTGGTGCGGGGTGTCCATGAAATCCACGCTAGCGCCGATTCCGGGACCCGGCCGTTTCGGCCGACAAAGCTCGGGCAAAGGCGCGGTCAAGGGGCGCACCGCAGGTCAGGGGCGTGCGGCGGGCGCGCATGCGACCTTCCGCACATGTGCCCGGGACGGGGTGTCCTTCGCTCCGCGGGCGTGCCAGCATGGAAGTGGTCCGGGGACGCCGTCAGGGCGCCTCGAGATGACGAAGGAGCGTTTGCGATGACGCACGTTTCGCCTGCCCGCATCACCACCTCCGGCGGCGCCGGCGCCGCCCCGGCGCTGTACGGCGGGGACGGGGGCGGCCGCGGCCGCCGGGTGACCGTCCGGGACCTCGCCACGGCCAAGCAGCGCGGTGAGAAGTGGCCCATGCTGACCGCGTACGACTCGACCACCGCCGGCATCTTCGACGAGGCCGGCATCCCCGTCCTGCTGGTCGGCGACTCCATGGGCAACGTCCACCTCGGCTACGACACCACCGTGCCGGTCACGCTGGACGAGATGACCATCCTCTCCGCGGCCGTGGTCCGCGGCACCCGGCGGGCCCTGGTCGTCGGCGACCTGCCCTTCGGCTCGTACCAGGAAGGCCCCGTCCAGGCGCTGCGCTCGGCGACGCGGCTGGTCAAGGACGCCGGCGTGGGCGCGGTGAAGCTGGAGGGCGGCGAGCGGTCGCTGGCCCAGACCGAGCTGCTGGTGGAGTCCGGCATCCCCGTGATGGCGCACCTCGGCCTCACCCCGCAGTCCGTCAACGCCATGGGCTACCGCGTCCAGGGCCGCTCCGACGAGGACGCCCACCGGCTGGTGCGCGACGCCAAGGCCGCCCAGGAGGCGGGGGCGTTCGCGGTGGTGCTGGAGCTGGTGCCGGCGGAGCTGGCCGCCGAGGTGACCCGCTCGCTGCAGGTCCCGGTCATCGGCATCGGCGCCGGCCCCGACACCGACGCGCAGGTGCTCGTCTGGACCGACATGGCAGGGCTCACCGGCGGGAAGCTGCCGCGCTTCGTCAAGCAGTACGCGCAGCTGCGGCAGACCCTCGGTGACGCCGCGAAGGCCTTCGCGGAGGACGTCGGCGGGGCCGCCTTCCCGGCCGCGGAGCACACCTTCCACTGAGCGGCGCCGACGGCGGGCACCCGGGGCGCACGGACGATGCGCCGATGCGGTGATCTTATTAACTGCATGCGGGTGCCCGCCGTCGTGCCGACGCGGCGGCGGCGCGGGCCGCGCGGACGCTGACGGAACGACACCCCGTCGACCGCCCGTCGGCCCCGTGGAGAGGAACCCCGCCCATGTCCCCCGGACACCCCGGCCGCAGCCTGCTGCTCACCGGCCTTGCCGCGCCGCTGCTCTGGGCCGCCGTCGCCGCCCCCGCCGAGGCCCTGCAGCCGCCCGCCGCGGCGCGGGCCGGCGCCGCCGTCCCCGTACAGGAGGACGCGCCGCCCCCGGCCGGCGACGGCAAGAACCCCGGCCGCGCCCCCGCCATGGGATCCCCGGGCGCCCCCGCCGTGCGCGGCGACGACGTCTGGCCGGCCGTGACCGCGAGCGGCGTCTTCGCCGTGTCGCTCGGCGCGGCCGTGTACTTCTTCGGCTGGGGCCGCCGCCGCGCGGCCTGACCGCCGCGGCGGCTGGGCCACGGCGGCTGGGGGCCCGTGCCGCTACTCCGCCGGGCGCTGCTCCCGGTCGCGCGCCGCCCGCGAGCGGCGCACGTAGAACCACGTCATGTTCGACGAGAGCCCGGCCAGCAGCACCCAGATCACCCCGACCCAGTAGCCCTTGGCGAACGACACCACCGCCGCGGCGACCGACAGCACGCACACGACGGCGGTGAAGACGGCGAGCTGGTTCCGCCCGGCGATCAGGGGCGTGCGCTGGCGGGGCTCGGACGGCATCGGGGCGGGCTCCTCGGGGGGTACGGCGGGCGGATCCATTGTGCCCCGCCGCCGGCCACGCGCCGCACCGGCCCCGTCCCGCACCGGCCACACGCCGGCCACACGCCGACCACGCGCCGGCACCGCGCCGGCCGGGCCGGTACCGGGCCGTCGGCCGTGGGTCAGACGTCCGTCAGCCGCACCCCGGCGTGCGCCCGGTAGCGCCGGTTCACCGAGATCAGGTTCGCCACCATCGCCTCGACCTGGTGCGCGTTGCGCAGCCGGCCCGCGTACACGCCCCGCATGCCCGGGATCAGCCCGGCCAGCGCCTGCACGACGTCCGTGTCCTCCCGGGACTCGCCGAGCACCATCACATCCGTCTCGATCCGCTCCACCTCCGGGTCCTGCAGCAGCACCGCAGACAGGTGGTGGAACGCCGCCGCGACCCGCGACTCCGGCAGCAGCGCCGCGGCCTGCTCGGCCGCGCTGCCCTCGGCGGGGCGGATCGGGTACGCGCCCTTCTTGTCGAAGCCCAGCGGGTTCACGCAGTCCACGACGAGCTTGCCCGCCAGCTCCGCGCGCAGCGCGGCCACCGTCGCCTCGTGCCCGTCCCACGGCACCGCGACGATCACCACGTCGCTGCGCCGCGCGCACTCCGCGTTGTCGGCGCCCTCGACGCCGTTCCCCAGCTCGGCCGCCGCCGCCTCCGCCCGCTCCGCCTTCCGGGACCCGACGACGACCCGCTGCCCGGCCCGCGCCAGCCGGTAGGCCAGCCCCCGGCCCTGGTCGCCGGTGCCGCCCAGCACGCCGACGACGAGGCCCGAGACGTCGGGCAGCTCCCAGAGGTCCCTGCGGGCGGGCGGGGTGTTCTGCGCACTCGAAGTCATGGGCCGATCGTACGGTGGCCGTCCCCGCTCACCCGCCGCGGCTCACCCCGCCGGCTCCGCCGTGCACGGCGTGCGGCCGCAGACGTCCACGATCCTGCCCGAGTTCAGGAACTCCGCCATCTGCCGCTGCGCCGCGGGCGAGTCGCGCGGGTCGCCGTGCGGGTCCCGGCCCTCCGTGGGCGGCGTGTTCGTCAGCGGCTGGTACGGGCTGCCGCTGTCCCAGACGACCATCCCGGAACCGGCGTACGGGTAGCGCAGCTGCCGTATCCCCCAGTACGGCTCCACGTCGGGGTTGCGTCCTTCGGCCACCGCGGGGGTGTGGATCCGGGCGCCGACCGTGCGCGCCTGCACCTCGGCGGCGGTGGGGGAGACCTGGTGGTCGCCGTACGCGACGTGCATCAGCACCCGGTGGCGCGGCGTGCGCGGCAGCGGGTCGGCCGTCATGTGGTGGGCGTAGCCGTTCGCCTCGCCCCGGTCCCAGAGCATCTGCATGAGCGCGAAGCCGAGCTGCTGCCGCAGCCTGTCGGGGTAGGCGCGGTCCAGGATCTGCTGGAACGGCGCGAAGTCGACGCTGCGGTTGAGCAGCGTGCTGTAGTTCATCGCCGGTACGCCGAGCACGGAGCGGGTGCTGTCCTGCGCCACGGCGGTGTACATGCCGCCCATGATCCCGCCCTGGCTGTGGCCGACGTAGCCGAGCCGCGCGCGGACGTCGACGGCCGGGGCGCCGCCGGCGCCGCGGAAGGCGCCGTGCGCGGCGAGCCCGTCCGCGTGCCGCATGAGGCGGCCGAGCCAGAGGGTGTTGAGCACGCCCTGCTGCAGCCGGTCGGCGACCGCGGGGAAGCGGCCGAGGTCCTGCAGCGTGCTCGCCACGAAGGGGATGTCCTCGTCCGACATGCCCTGCCACTTCGTGGCGCACATGACGAAGTTGCCGCGGGCCGCCAGCTCGCGCTGCGTGCGGGAGCCGACCTGCGTCTCGTTGCCGAGGAGCCCGTGGCCGTAGAGCACGGGCCGGGCCGCCTCGCCGCGCCCGCCGGGGCCGCCGAGGGCGGCGCGCGGTATCTCGCACTGGAACGGCACCACCTGCTGGTTGCCGGGCAGCCGGGCGGGCAGCGCGTCCTTGCCGGCGCCGGTGCGGTGGAAGCCGGAGCCCGGCGGGCCGCCCGGGGCGTCGAGGTAGCTGGGGACGTTGTAGACGCCGCGGACCGTGCGGGCGACGGGGGCGCCGGCGGGGTGGTCCGTCACCTCGTACACGAGGTGCTCGGGCACGCCGCTGCCGAGGGCGGCGAAGGAGTCGTCGCGGAGGTGCAGCATCCGCTCGCTCAGGCTGCGCTCGCTGGCGACGGTGAAGTCCCAGGCGAGGTGGAGCCCCCTGGCCGGGATGCCGGCGCGGGCCAGGTCGCGCCGCACCTGGCGGTGCTCGCGCCGGCGCTCGTGCAGCGGGTCGCCCTTGCGCAGCGCGGGGCCGTTGACGCGGCGGAAGGCGGCGGGGGCGGGGATGGCGCGGCCGTCGGCGTCCTTCAGGCCGCGCAGCGCGACGACGTAGCGGTGGCCCTCTTCGAGGTTGCGGGCGGGGCGGACGATCAGGGCCCGGCGGGCGGGGTCCGTGGCGTTCGCGTCCAGCTCCGCCCAGTACGGGTGGCGGCGGCCGGTGTCGGCGTCGAGGAGCACGATCGGCGCGTCGCGGTCGAGGGAGGCGCCGATGTCGGTGAGCGGGGCGGCGCCGGTCTCGGCGAGGTCGATACCGGGTACGTGGGCGAGGATCATCGAGCCGGGCGAGAAGCCGTCGCCGCGGTTCCACTCGGCGGGGTCGATGCGGGTGCCCGCGGTGTTGGCGGGCATGGCGTCCGGCTCGAAGGCGACCCGGCGGCCGGTGTCCGTCCTGCGGTCGCGCTCGGTGTACCAGTCGTTGGGGAACGGCAGCAGGCACTCCGCGGGGCCGATGGGGTCGCAGCCGGTGCGGCCGGCGCCGCCCGCCGCCCCCGCCGGCGCGTCCGCTCCCGTGCCTGCCGCCGGGGCCGGTGCGGCCCTCTCGGCGACCGCGGTGGGGGCGAGGAGGCCGAGCGAGAGCGCCGCGACGGCGGTCAGGACCGTGAGCCGAGCGCGCACCGGGGCCTCCACGAGTGGTTACCGGACAGTCAACCGAGGTAATTAGTCAGAGCCGCGGCCACTGTCAATGGCCCGGGCTTCACCGATTCCGTATCGCGCTCTCACCCAATCCTCAACTTCACGGAGGAGATTGGGCGCCATGAACGCGCTTGTGCCCGTCTGTCCGCACTGCGGCCGCGTGCGGTGCATCTGCCCGCCGTGCGCCCTGCGAGGTCACCGGTCCGGTGTTGACTGGGGGAGTGACATGCCTCTTCTGCGACATCGCCGCCGGCGAACTCCCGGCCCACCGGGTGTACGAGGACGAGGTGGCCGTGGCCTTCCTCGACACCCGGCCGCTCTTCCCCGGCCATGTCCTGCTGATCCCCCGCCGCCACGTGGAGACCCTGGCCGACCTGCCGGAGCCGGACGTGGGCCCGTTCTTCGTACGGGTCCGGCGGCTGACCGCCGCGGTGGAGAAGGGCACGGGCGCCGCCGGGTCGTTCGTCGCGATGAACAACCGGGTCAGCCAGTCCGTGCCGCACCTGCACGTGCACATCGTGCCGCGCAACCGCAAGGACGGCCTGCGGGGCTTCTTCTGGCCCCGGACGACCTACCGGGACGAGGAGCACGCCGCCGCGACGGCACGGCTGATCCGCTCGGCGCTCGACGGCTGAGCCGCGCGGGCGGCCTCGGGGGGAACCCGCCGCGGGGCGGCCCCGTCCGAGAGGCATGAAGCGAACGAGCCCACCACGCACCTCCGCGGCGGCCGCCGCGGCCCTCGCCACCGCGGTGCTCGCCGCGGGCTGCGGCTCGGAGAACGCCTCCGGGCCGCCCGGCGCCGGGGACCGCGCCGACACGGCCCCTCCGCTGTACCGGGTCCGCGCCGCCGTCCTGGAGAACGGCGAGCACGGCCCTCAGCTCTGCCACGCGATGGCGGAGTCGATGCCGCCGACCTGCGGCGGTCCCGACGTCGTCGGCTGGGACTGGGACGACGTACGCGCACACCGCCACCGCGGCACCACGTACACCGACCTCCTGGACCTCGTCGGCACCTGGGACGGCCGGCGCTTCACCCCGACCGAGAAGCCGCGGCCCGCCCGGGGGTCCCCCGAGCCGGGCGGGCCGGACGCCGACGCCGGCCTCCCCGCGTCCTGCGAGGACCTGAAGGGCGGCGGGAAGGACGGCGGCGCGGCGGACGGCGGCGACCGGCAGCGGGTGCTGGACAAGGCCCGGAAGCTGCCCGGCTACGCCGGCTCCTGGCTCGACGGCGACGTCGTCGTCCTCCGGTTCGCCGACGCGGGTGACGGCGGCGGCCCGGACGCCGCCGAGCGCGAGCTGCGCACCCTGTGGGACGGCCCGCTGTGCGTCCTCGGCGCCGAGCACACCGAGGAGGAGCTGAAGCGCGTCCAGCGGCAGGTCGACAAGCAGGTCGAGGACATGCTCAGCTCCTCGGTCGACCCGGTGGCCAACGCCGTCACCCTCGACGTCGTCGCCGCCACCCCCGAGCTGAAGCGCGAACTGGACCGCGCATACGGCGAGGACACCGTGCGGCTCAGCGGCTGGCTGCGGCCCGTCGGCTGACCGCCGCTCCCGCACGTACCGCCCCCGCGAGCCGGGTCCCGCGCCGCTCCTCCCCACCGGTGCGGGACCCGCCGGGGCGGCGCCCCCTACCGCCCGGGGTGGAGATACCGGCTCCCTGCGGCACCGGGGGATGATCTGCCGGCACCCCGCCGTCTGGCAAACTGTCTCTTCATGGGCGCGTCGTATTCCCGGGACCTTGCTCCCCGGCCAGCGGAGATTGCGAGGACTCTCCAGGACCGGCGGACACCCGTCTCCCCCGCCGAGACGGACGCCGACGGCAGACGCAGGACCTCCGCGCCGGCCCGGCAGAGCCTGCGCGCCCTGCTCGACCGGATGCGCTCGCCCCGGCCGCCGCGGCTGTGGTTCGAGATCATGCTCGTGGCGCTCGTCTACTGGACGTACTCCATCATCCGCAACGCCGTGCCCGAGCAGGAGTCGCAGGCGCTCAAGAACGCGGACCGCATCTGGAGCTTCCAGGAGAGCCTGGGGCTGGCCTTCGAACGCTCGCTGAACCACGCCGTCGAGGGTGTCACCTGGCTCGTCGTGTCGATGAACTACTACTACGGCACGCTCCACTACGTCGTCACCCTCGGCGTGCTCGTCTGGCTCTACCGCCGCCAGCCCGGCCGCTACGCCGCCGTACGCCTCGCGCTCGCCGTCACCACCTGCTTCGCCCTCGTCGGCTACTACAGCTTCCCGCTGGCGCCGCCGCGGCTGATGGAGGGCATGGACTTCGTCGACACCGTGCGGGTGCACGAGACCCTGGGCTCGATGTCGTCGGGCAACCTCGCCAACGTCTCGAACCAGTACGCGGCGATGCCGTCGATGCACGTGGGCTGGTCCGTGTGGGCGGGCATCACCATCGCCGTGCTGGCGAAGCCGCTGTGGGTGAAGGTGCTGGGCGGGCTCTACCCGGTCCTGACGCTGATCGTCATCATGGCGACGGCGAACCACTTCTGGATGGACGCGGTCGGCGGCGTCGTCTGCCTCGCCTTCGGCTTCGCCGTCTCCTACGCCTGGTACGGGACGAGCGCGTACCGGCTGCCGCAGAAGCTGGCGTCCCCGTAGGGGGAGACCCCGCCCGCCCCGGTGCGCCTCACCGCGTCCGGTCGTCGTCGTCCGCGTCCCGGGCCCGGCGGCGGCGCAGCACCACGATCCCCGCCGTGCCGACGACGAGCGCCGCGGCGGCGCTGCCGACCGCGTAGACCTTGTTCGCCGAGACCCAGGACTCCGGGGGCCAGTCGTCGCCGGCGCTGGTGCAGGTGAGCCACCGGCCGCGGGCGCCGCCCTGGAAGCAGACGGTGGTGGTGGCGGCCGCGGGGCCGTCGCCCTTGGCGTCGGTGCGCCGCGCGGCGGCCCGCGGGTCGTCGTCCGCCCCGGCGGCGGGCAGGTCCCGGCCGCCGTCCTCCCGGCCGCCGTCCTCCCGGCCGCCGTCCTCCAGGCCGCCGTCCTCGG
>NZ_BAAAPF010000122.1:0-19250 GCF_039531005.1 Streptomyces synnematoformans | reverse complement strand
GCTGCCGCGGCAGCCCCGGCGCGGGCCTCGGCGAAGCCCGCGGCGCTCGCCTCCGCCGCCTGAGCCGCCTTGGCCCGTCTCGCCGCGCGCTCCTCCCGCACGGTCCCGGCGCGTTCGGCCGCACGCCGCGCCTGGGCGGCGGCCTGCCCGGCCTGCTCGGTGTAGCGCTGCGCGTCGGCGAAGTTCTTCAGCCGGGGATCGGCGGCCAGTTCCTCCCGGGTGGCCCGCTGCTCGGCCAGTTCGGTACGGGTCGCCGCCAGGTGCTCGCCGGCTTCGGCCTCGTCCCGCTCCCCGCGTTCCATCTCCTCCCGCACCCCGGCCAGCGACCGCTGCACCCCCTCGTACGCGCTGTGCGCGCCGCGCACCTGGCCACTCTGGCGGCGGGCGGCGACCGAGGCGTAGCGGCGGTAGCGCTCCAGGAACCGGGCCACGTGCCGGCGGGTGTCGCGCAGGCCGGTCAGCTCGGCGCGCTGGGTCTCCAGGTCGTGGAAGGCGGTCGCGATGTCGCTGACCACCGCCTGGTCGAGCGGGGTGAGGGCGTCCGACAGCGCCTGGGACAGCCGCTTTTCGTCCGGGCGCTTGGACAGCTGCGGCTGGCGCAGCTGGATCAGCAGGTTGACCAGCGCCTCGTACCGCTCCTCGCCGAGGTGGAACAGGTGCTCGTCCAGCATCCGCCGGTAGCGTTCGGCCTGCTGTACCACCTGCCCGTGCAGACCGATCGCCTCGGTGAGCCGGTCCCGGGAGAGCGCCGCGCCGGACGAGCCGATCAGGAACAGGTCATGGCCGACGCGCTGCGAGGTGACGAAGAACCACCGGTCGGCGATGCCGCGCCCGGCGACGGCCTTCAGCCCGGCGCCGACCGTGAGATACGCGCGCTCCCCGTCCTCGGTGACCCGCCCGAACTCCAGCCACGTATAGCCCAGGCGCTCGTCGTAGCGGTCGCCGAGCAGCAGGTTCCACTCCATCCGCTTGCCGCGGTCGCCGTCCGGCTCCACCCGGCTCGGCGACATGTCCCCGTCCAGCAGGAACGGCAGCGTCAGCGCCAGCACCTTGGACTTGCCGGTGCCGTTGTTGCCGCGGAAGAGCACCCGGCCGTCGCGGAAGACGAACTCCTGGGCGTCGTAGTAGAAGAGGTCCACCAGGCCCGTACGCAGCGGCTGCCAGCGGGTGGTACGGGCCGCCGGCAGCTCCACCTCGGTGCCTCGGCCGGCGGGCGCACCGGTGGGGGTGGTCATCGCGTGTCCTTCTTTCCGCGGATGGTGGGCCTGAGGTAGCCGAACCGGGCGAGCGCGGGCAGGGGCACGACCTTTTCGCCGTTCTCGCCGCTCTCGCCTCTCACCCGGACCAGGCCGAGAGCAGCCAGCCGCCCCAACGCATGCGCGGTGAGCACGCGCTCGGCGCCGGGGTCGCGGGTGTTCTTGCGCCAGTGCGCCCGGTGCTCGACGATCATCTCGCGCATCCGCTGCTCGGCCGCCGCGACGCTGACCGGCCCGGTGCCCGCCCGCAGCTGATCGGAGAGGTACTCGGCCAGCAGCAGCGTGGCGTGCCCCTCCGTGCCCTCCTCCGGCATCCCGAAGTCGGTCGCCTCCCGGGTCGCGTCGACCAGGGCGATGCCCTCGGCGCGGACCTCGGCGAGGAACCCGGTCGCCTCGGTCAGGCGCTTGAGCAGCGGGCCACGCTGCATGTCCAGGTACGTGCGCTGCGGCTCGGTCAAGTCGGCGTAGTAGACCACGGGGTCGTCCAGCAGCCGCCGGGCCAGCGCGTGGCGGAGCTGCCGGTTGCGGCCGTCCTCGGTATCGGCGACCACGTCCTCGGTGACAGCCGTGAGCCGCGCCTGGAGATCGGCGGCCGGCACCAGCGACGGTCCGCGCCGCGTGGACAGCAGCACCGCGAGCACCCGCCGGTCCACGTCGTACAGCGCGTCGCCGCTGCGGTTGACGAACGCCTGCTCGTCGCCGGCCACCTTCTGCAGCACCCCGAGCGACAGCAGCAGCTGCGCGACGGCGACGAGATCACCGCGCTCGTCCCGGTCCTCCATGGCGAAGGAGATCCCCGCACCGGCGATCTCCTCGTCCGCGGCGTACGCCACCACCCGGTCCACCAGCCAGCCGAGCGTGACCTGGGCCTCCGCCCGCTCCAGCGCGGCCAGCGCCAGGCACGCCAGCACGTAGCGACGGCGGGAGAACGGCTGCCGCGCCCGTGCCCCGCCGCCGGGCACGCGCGCCGCGCGGCTGCCGTCGGACAGATCCCCGGGCACCTTGCGCAGCCGCGCCACCCCGGGGTCGGTGTGCAGCGACCAGCCCGCCTCCCGCGCGAACCACTCGGCCAGATACCCCGCATGCTTGCGCACCAGCCCGTATGCCGGGTCGGACGGCGTCAGCAGCGGCCGGTGCAGCAGCGCTCGCACCGCCCGCCGCCGCTCCTCGTCCCGCTGCGCGTCCAGGACGTCGGCCAGCACCCCGGTCACGAGGCCGCCCCCTGTTGCCCGGGTGCCAGCGGCACCGTCAGGTCGACGATGGTGACCACGTGGTCGGGGCCGCGCAGCACCCCGTCCGCTGTGACGATCTCCGCGAGACCGTCCACCGGCTCCAGAGCCACCGCCAGCGTCCCGTCCGAGGTACGGGTACGGATCGTCCCGTCCGCACCCGGCGGCCCCGCCGCCAGCGCGTCCCCCAGCAGCCGCAGGAACAGCGCGAACTCCTGCCGGTCCAGACCACCCAGCTCGCTCAGCCGCACCGCCCGCCCGGTCGCCAGCCGCCGCCGCGCCGCCTCCACCTGCTCCCGCTCCACGGCCACCTGCCGGGCCAGCAGCTCCCGCTCGCCGCTGCGGTCGCGTACCCGCTTCGGCGCGCCGCGCCTGGCGTAGTGGCCCGACGCCCGCAGCCGCGCGGAGATCTCCACCCGGGGTGCATCCAGCCAGCTCGTGGCCGCCGGCACCGGGGCGGGCGGCGCGTCGTCCGCGGCGTGCGGCCCCGCGGTCAGGTGCCGCGACGTGGCGAGACCGAACGCCGCCCGCCACAGCCGGTGCGCGTCCTCGTCCGTCGGCGCCTGCGCGAACCAGCGCGCCAGCGCCCGGAAGTCGGCCGAGCGGTCGCTGCGCCCGGCCCGCCGCTCCTGCAGCACGCTGATGGTGGCCAGCAGGTCGGGGATGGCCTTGCGCGCCCGGGTACGCAGCAGGTCCGCCTGGCAGGGGCGGCCGCGGCTGCCGGTGAACCACGACCACAGCCCGGACCACCGGCTCTCCCACACCGCGAGCTTCTCACCCGCCGCCGGAGACACCGCCGCCTCCGCACCGGCGCCGGGCGCCGCGTCGGCCGCCTCCCGCCCGGCAGCCAGCGCCAGCAGCTCCGCCACCCGCTGCGACTCGATCGCCCGCAACGTGGCGGCGATGTCGTGCTGTTTGACCACGAGTTCGGACACGAACCGTTCCAGATACGCGATGAGACGGTCCTTGTAGGCGAGGAACGCCTCCTCGTCCACGTCCTGGAGATCGATCGTGCGCTGCAGGGAGCTCATGAACGCGCTCGCGTTCGCCGCCAGCGAATCCAGCCGCCCCATCAGTTCCAGCAGCAGATTGTGCACCACCGCCGGATCCGGGCGTGCGGGCAGGTCGCGCAGCGCCCGCAGCCGCACGCGGACGTCCTCCAGAGCCACCGCCTGCAACTCACCGCGCCGGCCGATCTCCTCCTCGTACACCTCGATCGCGCGCTCGGCGGCTTCGCCCTCGCGGCTGAGCTGGTACAGATACCGGGGCCGGTAGAAGTCCTCGACCGTCGTCACCCGGCTCGTGTCCGGGTCGGAGCGCAGGTTCCCCCACCCCGCCAGGCTCTCCAGCGCCGCCGCGACCGCCTCCTGCGACAGGTCCACCCCGCCGTCCCGGCGCAGCGCGTCGGTCACGTCCTCGGGCCGCAGGTGCACCACGAACCGCCGCTTGTTCGTCGTGAAGACCCGCATGATGCGCCGGTACGTCCCCGAAAGCGGCGCATCCAGATGCGCGAACGGCCTCGCGGTGGGTTGATCCATGAATCCTTGACATCCATTCGGCTAGCCGCCTGCTCGCGCACCGATTGCGACCTGCCCCCGGAGGGCCCGCACGCGTACGTGCGCTGCAGATGCCAGCCTAGCGAGCACATGGGACGGGCTTCCGCGGTCAGGGAGAAGGCGCCGGAATCCGGCCGGGCAACTGGACAGGCCACCCGCGATCCTGCTACATCGCCCCCGGTTACCTGGTGCGGGGAAGAGGCCACGGCAGGACCGCATCCCCACGGCGGCAGGTACCTCCAGCCTGCGAACCGAGTTCGCACGACTCCGGCGCTGTACGTTATTATGTACGCTATGAGGACCATGAGCGTCACCGAACTGCGCGCCGCCCTTGCCGACGCCCTCGACGCGGTCGAGAACGACGCGGAGGAGTTGGTGATCACCCGTGCCGGTCATGAGCCGATGGTCGTCGTCTCGCTCGCCGAGTACGAGGCGCTGAAGGAGACCGACTACCTCCTGCGGTCGCCGGCGATGGCGGAGCGGCTGCGCAGGTCCATCGAGCAGGACCGGACGGGACAGGGTGCTGTCCGCGACCTGGTCGACCCTGACGACGGGTCAGGGCGGGGCGCTGCGTGAAGGTCCTCTTCGTTGAAGACGGCTGGAGCGACTACCTGTGGTGGCAAGCGAACGACCGGAAGCTGCTGAAACGGATCAACCAGCTCATCGCCGACATCGACCGCAACGGCCACGAGGGGATCGGTAAGCCCGAGGCGCTGCGGAACGATCTGGCGGGTTACTGGTCGCGGCGCATCAACTCCGAACACCGGCTGGTGTACCGCATTGACGAGGACGGCCTCATTCACGTGGTGGCCTGCCGCTTCCACTACGAACGGTGAGTCGCCGACACGGCTACGGCATCACGGCGCGGGTTGCCGTGCTTTTCACACGGCTGCTTGTAGCAACTGGACAATGCACCTTCATCGGCAAGGAGCAGTTCGGTGCGGTGTGCGGGGGAGGCCAAGGAGGCGGCAGGCCGCAGCATGGCCCGTCACGATCTCTAGTGTGCTCGTCGAGCTCGGTGAAGTCCTTCGTCAGCTCCGTACTCGGCTGGCACTGGAGCGACATCGGATCCGACACGGGCCTGCCGGTCCGGCTCTCCTCCGGCACCCCCGTCCACTCCGTCTGGGACTTCCAGGTCAGTGACAACCCCGGCACCATGAACGTCGCCTACGACCTGTGGCTGCACCGGATCTCCAACCGAACTGGGAGAACAACCCCACCGACGAGATCATGATCTGGCCCTACCGCGCCGGCCGGGCCGATCGGCGGGGTCGTCGACACGGTGCGGATCGGCGGAGGCACCTGGAACGTCCACCAGGGGCAACATCGGCTGGGAGGTCTACTCCAGGCGGGCACCGAGATCTTCCACGGCATCGGCTGGGTGGAGACCAGCCGCTACGCCACAGACGTCGGGTGCCCCCCCACGGACGTGTGGCCCCGGGGTACGCCGACGACGTTCCGGGGCCACACACGGCCGCCCGCGGGGCGGGCGCCGGAGCGGACGCGTCGCTTGGTGTCCGTGTCGGTGAACGACTGCCGTGGCGGGGGTGTCCGGTGGGACGGCCCCCGCTGGGACACACTCACTCGTTGAGCGACCCGAGCTCGCTCGCCGGGTCGGCGCCGTCCGCGATGTTCTGCAGGACCACGCGCAGGTCCGTCTCCAGGGAGTCCCTGCCGGGCGCGGAGAGCTTGCGTGCGTGGGTGCTGTCCGCGAGTTCCCGGGTGACCAGGCCGACACTGGAGGTGACGGTGGCCTCTCCCGCGACGATCCGCCATCTCGACCCGAGGCCCTTCCGTGACCCGGCCTTTTCCGCACGCCCCGGGGCCCGGCGCTACGCGGCCGCTTCCGGGCGGGTGGCGGCGGCGGTGGCGACGGCCGTGTCCAGCGGGTCGCGGGGCGGGCGGCCGAGGAGGGCCGCCAGGTCGGGGGCGGTGGCGTCCAGGAAGCCGTGGCGGACGCCGGTGGCGATCGAGGCGAGCATGGGCGGCTGGAAGGGCAGCAGTCCCGGTGTCTCGTCGAGGAGCCTGCGCCGGTACTCGCCCAGGCTGAGGGTGCGGTGCGGGACGCCCAGCCGGGCAGCCACCTGCCCCGCCGTGATCGGCGAGCCGACGAGGTCGTGGACGCGCCCGTCGTGCGGTGCCGGGTCCGCCGCGACGGTCGCCGCGGCCTCGGCGAGGTCGTCGCGCGCGACCGCGGCCAGGGCGCCGTCGCCGAACGCGGACTCCACGCCGTCGCCGGACCACCTCAGCAGACCGCCGAAGAGTTCGGCGTAGAGGCCGTTGCGCAGGATCGTCCACGGCAGCCCGCTCGCCCGCACCAGGCGTTCGGTCGCACGGTGCGCGAGCGCGAAGCCGAGATGGTCGCCGGCGCCGGTCAGGCTCGTGTAGACGACGTGGCGGACGCCGTCCCGGACGGCGGCGTCCAGGACCGCCTCGTGCCGTCCGACGACCTGGTCGTCCTCGGCGTAGCCGGCGGAGACCAGCACCAGGGTCGACACACCGGCGAGGTCGAGGCTCGCGGGGTCGTCGAAGTCGAGACGGCGCACCCCCTCGCCGGGGGTCCGGCTGCCGCCCGTCGCCGCGGCGCCCCGGGCGTGCAGCGCCGCGAGGGTGGCCGCGCCGAGGTTCCCGTTCGCTCCGGTCACCAGGATCATGTGAGTCGCCGTCCTCCGTCGTGGTTCTCATCGGTAACTACGCTTGATCCTCGACCGCCCGTTCGCAGGCCACAAGAAGGCAGTCTGATGTCACTCACGCACACCGGGGTAACCACCGCCCCCGCCGACCTCGCCCCCTGCGGGCGCGAGGACCACCCCGACTGCGGCATCCGCGACGTCCTGGACCGCATCGGGGACAAGTGGTCGGTGCTCGTGATCGTCGAACTCGCCGGCGGGCCGCGCCGGTTCCGCGAGCTGCAGCGCGCCATCGACGGCATCTCCCAGCGCATGCTCACCCTCACCGTGCGCCGGCTGGAACGCGACGGCCTGGTGCTGCGCACCGTGTACCCGACCGTCCCCGCCCGGGTCGACTACCGTCTGACCGGGACCGGGACCGGCCTGACCCACCTCGTCAAGGCGCTCGCCGACTGGTCCCGCACGCACCGTGCCGTCATCGCCGAGGCGCGGCACGCCTACGACCGGGCCCACCCCGACCACGACATCCGCTGACGGCGACCGCCGCCGGAAGACCGCCGCCGAGTTCGCCACCGCGGAAAGGACCGACGATGCACCGCCGTGACCGCCGCATCCCCGGCGCGGGGCCCGCGGGTGCGGCCGCGTGACCGGCGGGCACACCGCCGACGTGGTGGTGGTCGGCGGCGGCCAGGCCGGCCTCGCCGCCGGCTATCACCTGCGGCGCCGCGGGCTGGACTTCGTCATCCTCGACGCCCAGGCGGGTGCCGGCGGGGCGTGGCGGCACGCCTGGGACTCGCTGCGGCTGTTCTCGCCGGCGGGGTACTCGTCCCTGCCCGGCCGCCCGATGCCCGTCCAGCGGGGCCGGACGTATCCGGACGCCGCCCATGTCGTCGCGTATCTCACCGACTACGAGCGGCGCTACGCCCTGCCGGTCGTACGGCCCGCACGGGTGCGCGGCGTGCACCGCGACGGATCGCGGCTGCGCGTGGAGTCCGACGCCGGGACCTGGCGGGCGCGGGCGGTGATCAGCGCCACCGGCACGTGGTGGCGGCCCTTCGTGCCCGCCGTGCCCGGCCGGGAGGTGTTCGCCGGCCGGCAACTGCACACCGCCGGCTACCGCCGTCCCGGGGACTTCGCCGGGCAGCGCGTGATCGTGGTCGGCGGCGGCAACTCCGGCGCCCAGATAGCCGCCGACCTCGCCGGGTACGCCGAGCCGGCCTGGGTCACGCGGCGGCCGCCGCGCTTCCTCGCCGACGACGTCGACGGGCGCGCCCTGTTCGACGCTGCCACCGCACGCCACCGCGCCCTGGAGCGCGGCGAGCCGGACACCGGCGGGGTCGCCTCGCTCGGCGACGTCGTCGCCGTACCGCCGGTGCGCGACGTGCGCGACCGCGGGCTGCTGAAGGCCGGGCCGATGTTCGCGCGCCTCACGGAGGGCGGAGCCGTCTGGCGCGACGGTACGACCGCGCGGGCGGACGCCGTCATCTGGTGCACCGGTTTCCGCCCCGCCCTGGCCCACCTCGCCCCGCTCGGGCTGCGCGCCGCCCGGGGCCGCGTCCGCACCGCCGGCACCCGCTCGGTCGCCGAGCCCCGGCTGCACCTCCTCGGCTACGGCGACTGGACCGGCCCGGCCTCCGCCACCCTCATCGGCACCGGCCGGCCGGCCCGCGGCGCGGCGCTGGAGATCGAGACGCTGCTGCACGGCTGAGCGCCGGCGCGCGTGGCGTACCGGGCGCGGACCGCGGCGGCGGGTGCCGGCGGCCTGGCGGGGGGCGCCGCTCAGCCGCCGTAGTGGTGCAGCGCCTGGCCCATGGCGGCGAGCACCGAGGGCTCGACGCGGTAGAAGACCCAGGTGCCGCGGCGCTCGGAGGTGAGCAGGCCGGCCTCCTTGAGCTTCTTCAGGTGGTGGCTCACGGTGGGCTGGGAGACGCCGACGTCGGAGATGTCGCACACGCACGCCTCGCCGCCCTCGTGCGAGGCGACCGCGGAGAACAGCCGCAGCCGCACCGGGTCGGACAGCGCCTTGAACATGGCGGCGGTGGTCACCGCCTCCTCGGCCGTCAGGGTCCGCTCGGTCAGCGGCGGGCAGCAGGGCGCGACGGTTTCCGGCTCAAGCACGGGGAGCAGCTTCGCGTTCGCCATACGTCTAGTTTCACACAGGTCGAATCAGTCGGACCGGCCTAGCTGGCGGGCCAGCCGGCCGGCGACGCGGTCGGCGTCCCGGCCGACGCCGCGCAGCGAGTTGGAGGACGGGCTGCGCTGCCACTCCAGTCCGACGAATCCCAGGCCGGGACGGGCCGGGGCGGCGCCGCCGCGGTGCCGCGGCCCGCCGGCCGGGCCGAGGACGCCCAGGGGGGCGAGATAGCCCAGGTCGGGCCGGTAGCCGGTGGCCAGCACGAGCGTGTCCACGGACTCGGCCGTACCGTCCGCCCAGATGACCTTGTCCCCGTCGAGGCCGGTGAAGAGGGGACGGCGGTCGGGGGCGCCGGTGGCGACGGCGGCGCGGTAGCGGCCGTCGTCGATGACCATCTGGGTGGGCGGGACGGTGACGAAGCGGCCGAGCGGCGCCGTGTCGAGGCCGGTGACGCCGAGCCAGAAGTGCAGGTCGCGGCCGAGGATGCGCTGGCGCGCATAGCGCACGGGGCGGCGGGAGGCCAGCGTCACGGTCGCGTGCCGGGCCAGTTCGGCGCCGATCTGCACGGCGGAGTTGCCGGCGCCGACGATCACCACGCGCCCGCCCGCGTACGGCTCGGGCCGGCGGTAGTCGCCGGCGTGCAGCACGGTGCCGGTGAAGGACTCCAGGCCCGGCAGCGCGGGCCGGAACGGGCGCCCGAAGCTGCCGGACGCGCCGACCACCGCCCGCGCGGCGAGTTCCCGGCCGTCGTCGAGGGTGACGCGGAACCCCGTGCCGGCGGCGCTGACCTCCCGTACCCGGCAGCCGGTGCGCACCTCGGCGTCCAGGCCGGCGGCGTAGCGTTCCAGGTAGGCGGCGACCTCGTCGCGGTGCGGGTGGCGGTCCGGGTCGCCGGGGAAGTCCAGCCCCGGCAGCGCGCTGTACCGGGCGGGGGAGAAGAGGGTGAGGCTGTCGTAGTAGCGCGGCCAGGACCCGGCCGGCCGGTCGGAGGCTTCCAGCACCACGGGCGCCAGGCCGTGCCGGCGCAGCGCGTACGCCGCGGCCAGCCCCGACTGTCCGCCGCCGACCACCGCCACGTCGAGCTGTTCCATGGATCCTCCTTGATTCGAGAAGCGTCTATGTTGACGCTCATCGAATCAGATGCCATGCTGTCCGCACAAGCATCGAAGGCTGTCGAAGCAGAGGAGCCACCGTCATGGAGCACGCCCCCGATCTGCCCGTCGCCGTCGTCGGCGCCGGCCCCGTCGGCCTGGCGGCCGCCGCCCGCCTGCTGGAGCGCGGCCTGACCCCGCTGGTGCTGGAGGCCGGGCCGCGCGCCGGCTCCGCGGTGCGCGCCTGGGGGCACGTGCGGCTCTTCTCCACCTGGGCCGAGCTGACCGACCCGGCCGCCGAGAAGCTCCTCGCCCCCACCGGCTGGACCAGGCCCGACGAGAGCACGTACCCGACCGGCGGCGAATGGGCCGACGGCTATCTGCAGCCGCTCGCCGACGCCCTCGGCGACCACGTCCGCTACGGCGCGACGGTCACCGGCGTCGCCCGCGCCGGCCGCGACCGCATCGTGGACACCGACCGCGACGCCCAGCCCTTCGCCGTCCACGCCGTACGGGCCGACGGCACCGAGGAGCGCCTCCTCGTACGCGCCGTCATCGACGCCTCCGGCACCTGGTCGACTCCCGGTCCGCTGGGCGCGGGCGGCCTGCCCGCGCTCGGCGAGCGCGCCGCCGCCGACCGCGTCGCCTACCGCATCCCCGACCTCGCCGACCCGGCCGTACGCGCCCGCCACGCGGGCCGGACCACCGCCGTCGTCGGCTCCGGCGCCTCCGCCTTCACCGCGCTGGCCGCCCTCGCCGACCTCGCCCGCGAGGCCCCCGGCACCCGAGCGCTGTGGATCCTGCGCCGCGGCATCGGCGCGCACACCTACGGCGGCGGGGAGGCCGACCAGCTCCCCGCGCGCGGCGCCCTCGGCCTCGCCGCGAAGGCGGCCGTCGAGGACGGCCACGCCACCGCGCTGACCGGGTTCCGCACCGCCGCCGTCGAGCGCGACGGCGACAGCCCCGACAGCCCCGCTCGGCTCGTGCTCGTCGCCGAGGACGGCCGCCGCAGCGAGCCCGTGGACGAGGTCGTCGCGCTGACCGGACTCCGCCCCGACCTGTCCTTCCTCGACGAACTGCGCCTCGGCCTCGACGAGCGCCTCCAGGCCCCCGTCGCGCTCGCCCCGCTGATCGACCCCAACGTCCACTCCTGCGGCACCGTCTACCCCCACGGCGCCGCCGAACTGTCCCACCCCGAGACCGGCGTCTACCTCGCCGGCATGAAGTCCTACGGCCGCGCCCCCACCTTCCTCGCGATGACCGGCTTCGAGCAGGTCCGCTCCATCGCCGCGGCCCTCGCCGGCGACCACGAGGCCGCCGCCCGCGTCGAGCTCACGCTCCCGGAGACCGGCGTCTGCGGCGGCACCGGCCTCACCGGCGGAACCGAAACCGACACCGGCACCGGCACCGGCACCGGCACCGGCACCGAGCAGAGCGCCGACACCGGCGGCTGCTGCGCCCCCGCACCCGGGCTCCTCCAGGTCGGCACCACCGCTCGAAGCTGCTGACCCCGCCCGCACGGCCCCGGCCCCGGCCGCCCTGATGGGGGGCGGCCGGGGCTTCTGCCGCTCGGGCAACGGCGCGTGGAACCGAGCGGGTCAGGGGGCCGCCGGGAGGGTGAGGGCCGTGTGGGCGCGGCGGCGCGGGGTGGGCGGGACGGCGGTGAGGTTGCGGAGCCGGGCGTTGCGCTCGGCCAGGGCCTCGGCGGTGGTGGGGAAGAGCGTGGCGCCGCCGGTGCCGACCAGGTCCTGGTTGAGGGTCACGAACTCGCGGGTGTCGCGTTCGTACGCGGCCAGGCCCGCGGCGTGGTCCCGGCCGTCGAGGGCGGCGGCGAGCATGTACGCGCCGGTGAGCGCGAGGCTGGTGCCCTGGCCGGTGAGGAAGGAGGGCGCGTACGCGGCGTCGCCGAGCAGCGCGACCCGGCCGCTGGACCAGCGGGGCATGCGGATCTGGCTGACCGCGTCGAAGAACACGTCGTCCGCGTCGCGCAGGGCGGCCAGCATGCCCGGGACCTCCCAGCCGGCGTCGGCGAAGACCGCGGCGACCAGGTTCCGCTGGGCCGCCGGGTCCGGGAAGGCGTCGAACGGCGGTACCGGGCGGGCGAAGTTCAAGAACGCGTGCACGTCGTCGTCGCCGTCCCCGACGGCGTAGAGCGCCGCGGCCCTGCCGGGGGTGTTCCACATGACGGTCTCGTGGGAGAGCCCGAGGGTGTTGCGCATGGTGAAGACGGCGAAGCAGTAGCCGAGGTACCGGTGGAACTGCTCTTCGGGGCCGAAGAGCAGCTCGCGGGTGTGCGAGTGCATGCCGTCCGCGCCGAACACCAGGTCGAACGTGCGGCTGCCGCCGCCGCGGAACGTGACGTCGACCCCGTGGCCGGACCGGCCGAGGGTGTCGACGGAGTCGTGGAACAGGAACTCCACGTCGTCCCGGACCGCCGCGTAGAGGGCGTCGGTCAGGTCCCCGCGCCGCACCTCCAGGTCGTGTCCGGTGACGCCGCCGGTGACGGAGTGCGGGTGGACCGCGGCCACCTCGCCGCCGTCCCCGTCGAGGAAGGTCAGCCGGCGCAGGTCGATGTGGGCGTCCCGCAGCGCCGGGAGGATACCCATCCTGCGGACGACCTCCAGCGCGGTGCCGCGGATGTCGACGGGGTAGCCGCCGGCCCGGAGGCCGCCCGCCTTCTCCACCACGGTGACGGCGTATCCGCGGCGGTTCAGCCAGTAGGCGAGGGCGGGGCCAGCGATGCTGGCTCCGGAGATCAGGGCGGTGGGCCCGAGCGTGGGGGTCATTCGGTGGCTCCTTTGCTCATGGTGCGGGTGACGAGGAGGGCCAGCGCCGTGACGGCGGCGGCGATGACGAAGCCGGTGACGAAGGAGGACTCGGCCGGGATCCCCCCGCCGGAGGGGGTGCCGGCGGTGAGGAGGGCGCCGCCGAGCTGCGCGCCCACGGCGAAGCCGACCACGCGGGTCACCAGGACCAGGCTGCTGGCGATGCCGGTGTCGCGCTGCTCGACGTACGTGGCGGTGCTGGTCATCATCGCCGTGACGCACAGGCCGTTGGCGAGCGCGATCAGCGCCTTGCCGACGACGACGTGCCAGACCTCGGAGTGCACGGCGGCCAGGCCGGCCAGGGAGACGGCCATCATGACGGCCCCGGCGGTGACCACGGCGCGGGGGCCGAAGCGCCGGGTCCCGAGCCCGCCGATCGGCCCGGCCAGCGCCGCGACGACGGCGCCGGGCAGCAGGAGGAAGCCGATCGCGGTGGCGCTGGCGCCGAACCCGTACGCGTCGTCGGGCAGCGCGAGGAGCTGCGGTACGAGGTAGACCGCCACCGAGGTGCCGACGCAGATCACGAACGTCAGCACACACGCCTTCCATATCGGGGGGCGGGCCAGCATGCGCAGGTCGATCATCGGCGCGGCCGCCCGCCGCTCGACGGCCACCCAGCCGGTCGTGAAGGCGGCCAGGGCCACGACGAGGACGGCGAGGACGAGCGGCCGGGTGCGGAGTTCGGGCGCCTTGGCCAGCATGGCCATGAGCGTGCCCAGCATGCCGCTCAGGAGCAGCAGGCCCGGCCAGTCGATCCCGGCGTCGTCGGAGCGGCCCGGCGGATCGTGCGGCATCAGCCGGTGCACCAGGGCGGTGGAGAGGATGACGGCGATGGTCGGCAGCGCGAACATCCAGTGCCGGGAGAGCGTTTCCGCCACCGGCCCGGCCGACAGGGTCCCCGCCATCCCGCCGCCGACGAACATCCCGCTGACCACCCCGATGGCGACCTTCGACTCGCCCGCGGGGAGGTGTTTCCGTACGACGATGAACGACAGGGGCAGCGCGCCCACCATCGCCCCCTGCAGTATCTGGCCGAGCAGCAGCACCGGCAGGTTCGGCGCGACGGCGGACACCAGGCCGCCCACCGAGACCACCGCCATCAGCCGGATCAGGACCCGTTTCCCGCCGTAGCGGTCGCCGAACTTGCCGGCGATCGGCGTGGTGAGCGCGCCGGTGATGAGCAGCGCGACGCTGAGCAGCGCCCCTTCTGCGGGGCTCAGGTCAAGCTCGCGTTGCAGGAGCGGCAGCGTCGGCGTCACCACGGACTCCAGGGCGCCGGTGGCGACGGCGAGCATGCCGAGTGCCCCGACAGCGGCCTTCCCGATGGGGACCGGGGGAGCCAGGGTTGTGGTCATGAGCGTCCTTTCCGTCGTTCCGGGCGGGTCGGAGGCCGGTCGTACGCGCGTGGCGCCGCCGCCCGGCCGGCGGTGCGGGAGGCGGCCGGCCGCGGACGGCCGGTCAGGGCAGGGCGTGCACGTGCGGCCCCACCGCGTTGGACCACGAGTTGCCCGCGGTGGCGTCCCAGTTGGTCGACCAGGTCATCGCGCCGCGCAGGTCCGGGTACGTCCGCGGGGGCTTGAACGAGCCGCAGTTCGTGCCGCGGGCCAGGCAGTCGAGCGCGTCGTTGACGACGGACGGCGAGGTGTAGCCGCCGCCCGCGGCGCGGGTGGACGCCGGCAGGCCGAGGCCCACCTGCGAGGGCGCGAGCCCGCCTTCGAGCTGGATGCAGGCCAGGGAGGTGAGGAAGTTGATCGTGCCCTGCGCGTACACCCCGCCGTCGCAGCCGAGCATCGTCCCGCTGTTGTAGTACTGCATGTTGACGACGGTGAGGATGTCCTTGATGTTCAGCGCCGTCTTGAAGTACTCGCCGGAGGTGGACTGCATGTCGATGGTCTGCGGCGCCATCGTGATGACGAGGTCCGGGCCCGCCAGCTGCGACAGCTGGCGCAGCGCCTGCGTCATGTAGGTGGAGTTGAGGCCGTTCTCCAGGTCGATGTCGACCCCGTCGAAGCCGTACTCCCGCATGAGCGCGTGGACGCTGTTCGCGAAGTTCGCCGCCGCGGTCGAGGAGTTGACCGAGACGGTGCCCTTCTCGCCGCCGACCGAGATGATCACGGTCTTGCCGTTCTGCTGCTTGGCGGCGATGTCCTGCTTGAACTCGCCGACGGTGTAGCCGAGGCCCGCCGAGTCGAGGTTGAAGGTCACCGCGCCGGGCGTGGCGGTGGCGTCGGCGAAGGCGACGGCGATGATGTCGTACTGGCTCTGCACGTCGCGGATCCGCTGCACCGCCGCGCCGTTGTTGAAGTTCTGCCAGTAGCCGGTCACCGCGTGCTTCGGCACGTCACCGCCGCCCCCGCCGTCGGCGGTCGTGGTGGCGGTGACGGCCGCGGACTTCGGGGACTCGCCGGCGGCGTTGGTCGCGGTCACCCGGAACTCGTACGCGGTCGAGGGCGTCAGCCCGGTGACGGTCGCGGAGGCCCCGCCGGTGCTGAGCACCTTGGTGCCGTCGCGGTAGACGTGGTAGCCGGTCGCGCCGGTGACGGGGGACCAGCCCAGCGAGACGGAGCGGGCGGCGGTGCCGGTGACGTCCGGTCGAGCGGGCGCGGCGGGGACGGTGCCGGGGTCGCCGCCGGGGCCGGTGAGGGTGAGGTCGTCGGCGTGGTAGGCGGGCTGGCCGTACCAGCCGTGGGTGTAGACCGTCACCGAGGTGGTGTCCGGGCCGGTGGTGAAGGAGGTGTCCAGCCGGGTGTACGCGGACGCCCCGGAGGTCCAGGTGGAGACGTCGGTGGTGCCGGTGCCGGTGGCGCCCAGGTAGACGTACGAGCCCTCCACCCAGCCGCTCAGCTCGTACGCGGAGTCGGGCTGGACGGCGACCGTCTGCGTGCAGCGGGCGTGGTCCTGGCCGGCCGGGGCGGCGCGCAGCGCGGCGGCGCCGCTGTGCACGGGGGTCCCGACGGTGGTGCCGGTGGCGCCGGAGCAGGTCCAGCCGCTCAGGCCGGACTCGAAGCCGGGGTTCTGGACGAGGTTGGGCTCGGCGCCCGCGGCCACCGGGGTGCCGAGGAGGGCGGCGAGCAGCCCGCCGGCCGCGGCGACGGCGAGGCGGCGGAAGGAGGTGCGCGCGGTGCGGGGTCTGCCGGATCGGCTGGGTCTGCGTGCTCGGAACACGGGGGCCTCCGTCGGAAGGGGGGAGCGGGTGAGGAACGGGGGCGTGCAGGCTGCGCCGCACAACTTGGTCCAGACCAATCGCAGTGTCAAGACTTCCGGTACGGCCGCCGCGCCGCGAACGGCCCCCTCCGCCCCGCCCCGGCCGCCGCCCGGGCACCCCAACCCTCTTTGCACAAAAGGTGTTTCCGCAGTCCACGTCGCGGTTATGGTGCTCAGAGCGTGTCTGAGACCGGTGGGGGGACGCCCGACGTGCCAACAGCCATCGCAGTCACCAGCCCCGACCTCGTGCTCCCCGCCCCCGGCCGCCACGGGCCGCCCGGCCGGCCGGCCCCGCCCGGCCACCCCGGTCCCGCGGTGACGGCGCTGCGCCACCCGCGGGAGCAGCCCCTGGAAGAGGCGCTGGCCGAGGTGTCGGCCGTGCTGGAGCAGCACGGCTTCCTCGTCGTGCTCCACCCCGCCGCCGCCCCCGCCGCCGTGGTCCGCCGGCTGCACACCGTGCGGTCCGTGCTGGAGAGCGACCGCATGGCGCTGATCCCGCTGCCCTTACCGCCGCTCGCCGTCGCCGTCATCGCCCGCCAGCTGCTCCAGCTCGCCACCGCCGACGTCGGCGCCGGGGTGCTCGCCACCGCCGCCCGGCTGCTCACGCACTACGTCCACGCCGGCGCCGTGCTCGGCAGCGTCGCCAAGCTGGACCGGGTGCCGGTGACGCTGGACGCGCACGCCCGCTCCTGGTTGCCCGGCACGCAGTTCGCCGTGCTTGCCGCGCCGCGCCCCCGGCTCGTACGGGTCGGCCGCGACCCCGTGCCACCGGGCCCGGACTTCGTCACCGGGCTCGTGCACGCCTCCGGGCGGCTCGACGCGGCCTGGGTCACCGGCGAACTGGCCGCCGGCTGGCGGGTGCAGACGGTGGAGGAGGCGCCGCTGCCCGCGGCGTCCGCGCCGTGGTGGGCGACGGAGAAGGTGTGCGAGTTCGCCGCCGGGATCACCGATCCGCTGGTGCTGAGCCGGCTGGTGGCGTCGGTGCAGCGGGCGCGCTGCTCGTGGTGCGGGCTGGAGATCATCGGCGACCGGTGCCTGCTGTGCGCCACCCCGGTGCCGCCGGGGCCGGCCGCCCCCTCACCCGCGCCGCCGCAGGCCGTACCGGCGCAGCCCCTGCCGGCACAGCCCGTACCGCAGCCGGTGTCGCAGCCGGCGCACCGGCCTGCCGTCGACGCGGCGATACCGTCACCCCCCGAGAACAACCGTTGAGGTCCCGTCGATGAACTCACGCCAGCGTCGCGGCATCATCCTCGTCCTGCTGTCGGTCCTCGTCGCACTCGGCGCGTTCGCCGGCGTGCTGGCGTTCGTCAGCGACGTGGAGTCCAAGGTCGGCGACGAGGCCACCGCCTACCGGCTCACCACCGACGTCGAGGCGTACGAGCCGCTGGGTCCTGACCAGTACGAGAAGACGACCATGCCGGAGCGCTGGCTGCCCGACACCGCGGTCACCGACCCGGACGAGCTGGCCGGCAAGGTCGCGCTCACGCCGCTGAAGCGGGGCTCGCTGCTGCAGAGCGACATGGTCAGCGGCCGCCCCGAACTGGAGCCCGGGCAGCAGGAGATCGCCATCATGATCGACGCCTCCACCGGCGTCGCCGGAAAGATCACGCCGGGCGCCCGGGTCAACATCTTCGCCACCTTCGACGCCCAGGGCGACGGCGACAAGCCCGTCTCGCAGGTGATCGTCGCGGGCGCCCGCGTCATCGACGTCGGCGAGCTGACCCCGATCGAGCGCACCGGCGACGACGACCCCCGCGCCGACGAGGGCGAGGCCGTGCCGATCACCTTCGCCCTCGGCACCTCCGACGCGCAGCGCGTGGCGTACGCGGAGTCCTTCGCCACCCACGTGCGCCTCGCCCTCGTCGCCCCGGGCGAGGAGCAGACGGACATCGCTCCCGAGGACCGCACGTACACCCTCGACGAGGACCGGTGAGGGGCCGCACATGACCATCCACATCCGCACCCGCGGGCGGCGCAGGCCCGCCCTCCGGGCGTACGCCGCGGAGGGGGGCCGGCGACCGTGACCGTACGCATCCAGGCCGCCATCGCCGACCCCGACGCCGCCCGCGCCACCGTCTCGCTGCTCCACCAGATGCCCGACGCCGAGGCCGCCGCGCCGATCGGCGACTCCGTCGCGCTCCTCGACCACCTCGCGACGCTCGCCGGCACCGGCGTGGCCGAGCTGCCCGAGGTGCTCCTCGTCCACGAGCGGATCGGGCCGGTGCCCGCGCTGGAGCTGATCCGCGACGTCGCGCTGCGCTTCCCGGCCGTGGGCACGGTCCTCGTCACCGCCGACACCTCGCCCGCCGGCTACTCCGCCGCCATGGACGCCGGCGCCCGCGGCGTCGTCGGGCTGCCGCTGGCGTACGAGGAGCTGGCCGCCCGGGTGCAGGCCGCCGCGCAGTGGAGCGGCGGCGTCCGGCGCCACCTCGGCGCCGCGACGGGCCCCGAGGCGTTCGGCGGGCCCGGCGGCACCCTGGTCACCGTCAGCGGCGCGAAGGGCGGCGTCGGCGCCACCGTCGCGGCGGTGCAGCTCGCGCTCGCCGCGCGGGCCGCCGGCCGGCACGTCGCGCTGGCCGACCTGGACCTGCAGTCCGGCGACGTCGCGTCGTACCTGGACGTGCAGTTCCGCCGCTCGGTCGCGGACCTGGCGGGCATCAAGGACATCTCGCCGCGCGTGCTGCAGGACGCCGTCTTCACCCACCACACCGGCCTCGGCCTGCTGCTGGCCCCCTCCGAGGGCGAGCGCGGCGAGGACGTCGACGACCGGGCCGCGCGGCAGACGCTGAGCGCGCTCAGGTCGCGCTACGACGTGGTGGTCCTCGACTGCGGCAGCCAGGTGACGACCCCGAACGCCGCCGCCGTCGAACTCGCCGACGTCGCGCTGCTCGTGACGACGCCCGACGTGATCTCCGTACGCGGCGCGAAGCGCATGCTGCGGCTGTGGGACCGGCTGCAGATCCGCAAGGCGGAGGACACCGTCGTGCTGGTCAACCGGCTCACCCGGAACACCGAGATCCAGCCGTCGATCATCGCCCGGGCCACCGGGACGACGGTGGCGCGGACGTCGGTGCCGGCGGCGTTCAAGGAGCTGCAGCCGCTGGTGGACGCGGGGCGACTGCAGGACCTGGAGCAGAAGTCGACGGTGCGGCAGGCGCTGTGGGCGGTGGCGGGGGAGCTGGGGCTGACGACGGTGCCGGACCAGGCGGGTCCGGGTGGCCCCGGCGGCCCGGGTGGCCCCGGCGGTCCGGGCGGCCCGGGGGCGCACGGCGGCGGAGCGCAGCGGGCGCTCAGCGCGGGCGCCGGTCCGGGTACCGGAGCCGCG